>JAGWVO010000638.1 GCA_018970845.1 Planctomycetota bacterium | reverse complement strand
CCGCTGCGATTCGCCTCCGACCTGATCGCGATGGTGGTGGGTGACTCGAGTGGCAGCCGCATTTACTGGGACATGGTTGATCCCGGCCATGCCGAGTCCGCGGGACTCTATTTCAGGGAATATGAAGGCACGGGAGTATACTCGGCGACTTATTCATGCTCGCCCGGCAAGGCCCAGAAAAATCTGGCGAGAGTCATGTCCATCCTTGAGGACATTCAAAAAGATGGCCCGACTGCCGCCGAACTTGAGAAGGCGCGCACGAAGATGCTTTCGCGCATGGTGCGCTCCAGCGAGAAGCCGATGTCCCGCATGCTGTCGATCGGCACGCAGTGGACATACTTGAACAAGACTCTTTCAGTGGCCGAGGAAATGGACAAGTACCGCAAGGTTAATGATCACCAGATCCGTCAAGTCTTGGATCGTTATCCACTGAGGCAGGTCTCCGTCGAGGCGCTTGGGCCTTTAAAAAATCTCAAGAAAGGTTGAATGCTTCCTGAGTGATTCAATAACCTCGATCCGCTTTCATTTTTGGGATTTTGGCAACACCTTGAATGACTTGGCTGCCGGCCCGTGCCCAGTTTTGATCCATTCCAACTCCACCGTTTCCCCTACCTTGGCGGACCTAACAACCTCAAGAATCTTGGGATCGGTTTTTTTCAATTTCTGGTCGAATACCACATGGTATTTTCTGGCTTTTTCCTCGCCGGGCGCAAGCACTTCGAAGTTCATGTTTTTTCCATCGGCGGTTTCATTTTTTGCCGTCAGTTTTCCGACGACCAAGCCGCCATCCGATGAACCCAAGGCGAAAACTTGCAAAGCAAGTGCAATGGAAAGCGCCACGGCAATCAATTTTCTCATGTGCCAGACACTCCTTTCTGTTGATAAGGATCAATCAATTTCCAGAACGACGAACATGAAGGGAAATCGGTTTTCCGACAAACTCGGGTTTTCCTTCACGGCGGGCTGAAACAATGAAGGTGAGATCGATGGGAGACACCCATGAATCCACTTCAATCTCAAGAACACGATCTTGTTGGCCGGGTGGAAGAAGAATGCCATTAAGCCCGACATTCAGCACTCGAACACCTTGGGGCAATCCCCTGACATCAATCGGAACACGGCCGGAATAACCCATGCGCCTCTCTATGGCAACAGGTAACTTCACCCTGCCGCCCGGTTCCACGAATAACTCGCGAAGGCCGGGAACAATCGTCACTTCCCCCTCTGGCATCGGCTTGATCTTGGGCAAAGGCAAATCCCGCACGATCGATTTGCCACCAATTTGCCCGGTCAACCTGATCCTACCCTCAAACGGAGGAATCACATTCGATTCTCGCGAGCATACGGTCAATAGCATGCTGGATTCCAAACCCGACGCGAATCCGCGTGTTCCGATGACTCCTTGTGGCAACCCAATGATTTCGCCCAGGACGGATCCTTCCCAACCATCATTCCGCTTGATGTCGACAACGATCTCGGCGGAACCTCCATCCGGAAGTGGGGATTCCCCTGACCGTGTTGAAGCGGCAAAATTCTCATCCGCCGGCCTGATTGACAGATGATACGCCGCCTTGATTTTCGAGATTCCAGATGCGTCACTGATTTCAGCGACAAATTCGCCAGTTGCGGGAGGATCGAAAATCAGCTTGCTGTCGGTGCCCGTTTCATTGTCGCCATCATCATTGGCCCAAGGCACGGCAATTGTGGGCCATGCTGTTGATTCAATGACATCCCCCGGGTTCCTGGGAATCACCTTGAGGAGTGTTTGGCCCAAGGGATGCTGGTTTGGCGTGGTTCCAAACCAGCCCATCCTCTTTC
>JAGWVO010000637.1 GCA_018970845.1 Planctomycetota bacterium | reverse complement strand
TGGAAGGGGGTTTGAAAGGGGCGCCGGGCTCCAACCCGGCGCCTGATGTCGCTCGGCTCCAACCCGGCGCCTGACGGCGCTCGGCTCCAACCCGGCGCCTGATGCGGCCGGTTTACTCGCTGGCGGGGCGCGCGGGGCGGCCACCCTTGTCGCCACCGGGGCCTCCCTTGCCGCCCTTGTCTCCTCCCGGACCGCCCTTGGGGCCCTTGTCTCCGCCGGGTCCCCCCTTGCCGCCCTTGTCTCCGCCGGGGCCTCCGGGACCGCCCGGGCCTCCGAATCGGGGCCGGAAGTTTTCCGCCGCCTTGACCTGTTCGGGGGTCAGGATCTTGGCCAGCTTTCCCTTCACCTCGTTCTTGAGATCGTCAAGCTGCTTTTCCTGCTCGGGGGTGAGCTTGAGTTCGCCACGCAGCGGGGGAGGAATCAGTTGGCCGAGTTCGAAGCGGGGCGGGCCTCCCTTGCCATCCTTGCCGTCTTTCCCGTCCTTGCCGCCAGGAGGCTGCGAGGAAGCGCTGGTGGCCATGAATACCCCGGCGACCAGCATGGTCGCCAAGCCGAATCCGAGACGATGCATGTCGAGTTCTCCCATGGGGTGCGGGCTGCCAACGCCGGCTTTCCGGCCCGACCTCGGGATCCATCCTGACAGGTGTTTGGTAAGGAATCATGAGTTTTGTCTCACTCGCTTGAGGCAACCTTGCCCGCGGAATGAATCCTCCGGCTTCCGGTTCGAATACAATGGGACCTAGGTGGGAATGTCGTGGAGGGTATGACCATGGAAGCGAAGCAGATGTTGAAGCACCGTCTGGCCCGCCTCCGCGCCGGCCGCATCGACATCCGCAAGGACGAGGTGTTGCAGCGTCTTGTCGCGCGCATTCGCGCGTCGCACACGCTCGACGACCTCATCATTGACGGCTTTCCCGGCCTGGGCGAGCTTCCGGTGGAGCGAGCCATCCTTTACTGGGAGGGAAAGGCCCAGCGCAGCGGCAGGAACCTTCTCAGGGAGGATGACCTCAGCACGGGCGACCTTGTGCTGATCCAGGGGATGCTTTCCCAGCCCAACGCCGACATGCCATGGGAGGACAATTCGAGCCAGAAGCTGGTGGGCCAAAGCTTCAAGGTTCTGGCCTTGCAGCTGCCTTTCGCCCTGCTTGAACCCGCCAGCCGCTCGTTGACGAACGGCGAGTCGGTCAGCCTCGACCTGCGCCGCCTGGCCCTGATCAAGTGCGAGGAGGCTTTCTTCAACGCCCAGCGCGGGGTGGCGCCCGCCCCCGCCAACCCTCCCGCTTCCCCCCCGCCCGAGACCGGCCTGCCATTCTGAGGCGGCGGGTCGCCTTGTTCGCCGGGCCGATCATGGTATGCTTGTGGCATTGATTCGCATTCGAGGTGATTCGTCATGGGCCAGCAGTGCGCCATCTGCCACAAGAAACCCGTCGTGGGCAACACCTACACCAAGCGCGGCAAGGCCAAGTACCTTGGCGGCAACGGCGTCAAGGTGACGGGCAAGAACAAGCGCGTGTTCAACCCGAACCTCCAGCGCATGCAGGTCATGCTTGACGGCGCCGTCACCACCACCCGCGTGTGCGTCAAGTGCATGCGTTCGGGCCTCGTGGTTCGTCCGGTGAAGCGCAAGCCGTTCCAAGTCCAGTCGGCCTGACCACCATGAAGCTGACGGAAGAGCAGGTCCGCTGGGTCGCCCACTTGGCCCGGTTGGAATTGTCCGCCGCCGAGCTTGCCGCCCTCACCCCCCAAATGGCCGCCATCGTCGCCTATGTCGACCAGCTTGGCCAACTCGACACTTCCGGGGTCGAGCCCCTCGCCCACG
>JAGWVO010000091.1 GCA_018970845.1 Planctomycetota bacterium | reverse complement strand
GGCACGAGGCCGACCACCATGGGCTGTCCGATGTTGACGCTTTTCTCAAGCGTCAATGAGCCGGTGTCGGTGGCGCGGTTGTAGTTGTTGGAGTACCACTGGAGCGCGCCCTGGCCATTCACCAGCACGAGGCGGTTCTGGTGGTCGAGGTAGTTGTACAATCCCCCCGCGAGATTGCCCGTCTGGGGCTTGGTCAGCTTGACCTGGTCGAGCACATCGAGGGTCAGCGGCGACACCAGCATCACGATCGGCGTTTGGGCGGTGCTGGCCGTTGTCCCGACACCGACACAGACAAGGCCGCCGTTCTCGGACATCAGCACCGAGGGCATGGTGGCGTTGATGTTGAAGTTCTTCTTGTGCATCAGTTGTGTCGTGCCCGGGCCCGAGAAGACCGTGGCGTCGGAGGAGGAGGAGTTGGCGTGCATCGTCGATGTGCCGTCGAGGCCCATGAACGGGTTGCCGGGCGGCAACGGCAGGGGCGTGCCGTCGGAGGCGACCGCAAGCGTGGCCGGCAGTCCGTTGCCGGCGAATGTGGTCGCGCGGACTCGAAACATCAGGGGCGCGTTGCCTCCGGCAAGGCCGCTGAAGGCGCACGATGTGGAATTGGTTGTCAGGGTCCGCTGGCCGTCAAGCTGATAGACGCTCACGGTGTAGGAAACAACCGGTGATCCGCCGTCCTCCGCCGGCGGCAGCCAAGAAAGCCCCGCCAGTCCGCTTCCCTGGCTGACAGTCGCGGATAGGTTGAGGGGCTGTGTCGGCACATTTCCGACGGCGCCGAATGAGGCGGTCGCGACCTGGCCCGAGCCGCGCGAATCGCTGGCCGACACGGAAAACGCGTAGGAATTCGAGGGTGAAAGCCCGGAGTAATCAACCGAGGTGTTCGAAGTGACGACGCTTTGGGATGAAGTGGTCGACCCGTTGGTGGCCGTCATGATGACGGTGTAGCTGGCCGGCCGGCCGGTCACCGGGGCGTTCCAGGACAGCCTGAGGGCCCCGACGCCGGTGGGTGCGACGGCCAGGTCACGCACCTCGCCCGGGACTCGCGAGACCGCCGTCACGATGGCGCCCTGGGCATCGGCGGCCAGGAGCGTGCCATCGGGAGCCGAGCGGATGGCGCTGATCACGCCCCCCACTGTGACGGGATTCCGCGCCCTCCAGCCGGTCAGGGTTGGCGCGAACCGCTGGATGCCGTTGCCGCCCGCCACCCACACCGAACCGTCGGGATGGGTCGTGATGTCGTTGGGCGCCGCGGCGGTCGCCATGGGGGCCTGCGCCCTCCACAATCCGCGAACCAGCGTGACCCGCTGCAGCGTCTTGCCCGAGGCGCTCGCGACCCAGAGGGAACCATCGGCGGCCGCGGCCAGCGACGAGGGTCCGCTTGCCACGCTGACGGGCCCGCCCACCTGCCAAGCGCCGTTCACGCGCGAAATCCGCCTTAGGGTTTTGCCCAAGGTGTTCCCGAGCCAGATCGCGTCATCCCCCGAAACGGCAAGAACCTTGGGCCCCGCGCCGACTTGGAGCGTTGCCGTCACGCGCGGCACCCCGTTCACGGTGGCGATGCGCTGCAGGCTGTTTCCAGACCCGCTGGCCACCCAGACGGCTCCGTCTTTCGCGACGACAATCGCGGAGGGATTGGCGGCCACGACAATGGGCGTCCCAGCCGTCCAGATGCCGGAATTGTTTTTGGCGATCCGCTGGACCGTGTTGTCGGCCGCGTTGGCGACCCATGCGGCGCCATCGCTGGCGACGCTCACGGCGCGGGCGCCGTTGCCAACGGCCACGGTGCCGGCAACCGTCCAGACACCTTGAACCCGCGCCAGCCGCTGGACCGAATTGAGCCCCGGATTCGCGAGCCAGGCGGTGCCATCGGCGGCCATCGCAAGCCCCGCGGGTGAGCCGCCGACTTGGGCCTGGGAGCCGGGAGATGGGGCATATCCTTCCAGCCGGCTCATGCCGGGCTCCACCAGTTCCGCCGAGACATGGAGAAGGACCCGCTTGCCAAGCGCCGGCTGCGACAGCAGCAGCGTGCCGGACAGGCCGGGCACGCCGTCGCTTCCCACCCGGTAGGTGAGGGCGAGTTTCACGCCAGCGGGATCGAACCCCTCAACCGACCGCGCGATGACATGGTTCGAGGAGTCGACGGCGAAGCCGACCGTGATGACCCGGTCGCGGACATTGGCCAACAGATTGGAGGTGACGCGGAATGTGGCGGTGCCGGCTTGTATGCCACCGCCATAGCTGCCCGAGACGGTGCCGCTGGAGCCGGGCCCCTGGACCATGCCCCTGTAGGTGCCGGCAGCGGCAATCGCCGGTTCCAGGCGCCCTGAATCGATTGTTTCGATCCACAATGTCCTCGTCAGGCCGGCTTGCCCGGCCGTGGTGACCGAGAGCCTGAGCGGTAGGAGGCGGGTGCCGTCGGCAACGCCATCGTCGATGCCCCGGATCGGCAGCGACTGGGGCGTGTTCCAGTTGGCGGGTGTGAAAAGCAGGCCCGCGTTGCCGCCTTCGCCACCCGCTCCCCCTGCGACCCTTGGCTCTCCCAGACCCACCTCGAAGCGGTCGCCGCTCGCCAACGACACGCGCACGGCGGACGAGGGTTGGCGCGTCAGCCTCACGCTCGCGACGATCGCGTCGCCTTCCGCGACCGATGCCGCCTGCCCGGCCGATTGCGCGAGCAGAAGATTGGCCCCCGAGACATCGACCATGGAAATCAGCGTGCCAAGGGGCCCCGTGGCCATCGCCAGCCTCGGCTCGAGTGATTCGAGGGTCAGCCGCCGTTCTCGCCCATGGGAGCGCTCGCCCGAACCTTTGAGGAACAACCCGGTGAGGCGGAAGAAGTCAGCCATGGTGTGAGGTGATCCAAAGTCGATTCGCCGGGCGATTCTGGCCGCGGCCCGAATCACATCGGTAAGTTTCACTTCGTTAATCTTATCCCCGAAAAAGCCCCCCTATCTTGCGGCCGGCGGAATTCCCGTGATTTTCATGGGATTTCCCCATCCGGCGACGAAACGGCGCGGCGCGGCAATAGGGATGACGAATGGTGGCCGATCCGCATTGGCGCGCGGTTGAACATTGGAGTAAAATCAGGTTCCCCGCTTGGGCAAGCCCATGATCCCGCTGTTCGCCTGCCTCGTTTTTTCCGCGGCCCCGGCGCCCGCCGAGGTGGTTCAGTCGTTTGTCGCCACCCACTGCAAGTCGTGCCACTCGGGCGCCAAGCCCAAGGGCAGCCTCAGCCTCGAGAAACACGACGCCGCCTCCATCGCCAAGGACCGCAAGGCCTGGATCCAGGTGCTCGAGCGCACGCGGGGAGGCGACATGCCGCCCGAAAAGCAGCCCCGGCCCGCTCCCGCCCAGGTCGAGGCGTTCGCCTCGGCGCTTGAATCCATTTGGGATGCCGCCGACAGGGCGGCCCCCCGCGACCCCGGCAAGGTGACGGCGCGCAGGCTCAACCGCGTGGAGTATGCCAACACCGTCAGGGATCTTGTCGGCGTCGACTTCAACCCGGCCGACGACTTCCCCGCCGACGACATCGGCCACGGCTTCGACAACATCGGCGATGTGCTCACCCTCCCTCCCGTGCTTCTCGAGAGGTACCTGACGGCCGCCGAGGGCATCGCCGAGCGGGCGATCGCGGTCACCATCCCCCCGGTGCCGCGCCGTTACCTGGCGGGACGCTTCCTGCACCCGTATCCGAACGACCTTCCCGGAACGGGCGGACGGTTCAGGCCGATGCGTCCGCTCGACCCCAACCCGATCTATTCCGGCCCGTTCGCCGCCGGCACCGATTACCTCAAGTTCTCAAGCAAGGACGACTTCTTCCTCAGGGTCAAGCTTTACGCCGAGCCCAAGGGCAAGTCTCCCGTGAAGGTGGTGCTGTTCCTGTCGGGTCCCAAGGTGAAAAACCCGTCGCCCGACGCCGAGGTCGACAAGCTCATGGGTGCCGGGCTCAAGGCGATGAAGCCGATCGAGATCCTCAAGACCTTCGAGATCACCGCGCGGGATGACAAGAAACTGCAGGAGATCGAGTTCCCGATCAACCGCCGCGACGACGCCCAGCGCGCCGGGATCGCGCTCTTGAAGCCGCCATCGGGCGAGGAACCTCCGCTGCTGTTCGTCGAGCACATCTGGTCGGAGGGTCCGATGGACACGCGGCCGAAGAGCCACGCGATGATCCTCGCCGCCACCCCCGGCAAGCCGGTCGCCGCGCAAACCCGCGAGGTGGTGGGCCGGTTCATCGCCCGGGCCTTCCGCCGGCCGGTGACCAACGAGGAGATCGAGCGTTACTCGGAGTTCGTGGACAAGGCGGTGGCGGGCGGCCAGAAGTGGGAGGCGGGCGTGCGGATCGCCATCCAGGTGGCCCTTGTCTCGCCCCACTTCCTGTTCCGTGTCGAACGCGACAGGCAAGCCGGAGGGGCCGACCCCAAGCCGGTTTCCGAGGTCAGCCTGGCCAGCCGTCTCTCCTACTTCCTGTGGAGTTCGATGCCCGACGAGACGCTCATGACGCTGGCCGGCAAGGGCCAGCTTTCCGCCAACCTCGAGGCGCAGGTGCGCCGCATGCTCGCCGACCCCAAGGCCGACGCCCTGATCGACAATTTCTTCCCCCAGTGGCTGCAACTGCGCCGGCTCGATTCATTCTCCCCCGACACCACGCGCTTTCCCGCGTTCAACGACGAGCTTCGCAAGGCCATGCGCGAGGAGGCGACCCTGCTCTTCCGCGAGATCGTGAGGCGGGATCGCCCCGCCACGGAACTTGTCACGGCTGATTACACCTTCCTGAACCAGAAACTGGCGGCCTTTTACGGTATTGCCGACACCGCCGGAAATCCGATGAAGGTGAAGGCCGCCAAGCCGGGAGGCAAGCCGATACCGGCGAACGAGTTCGTGAAGGTGGATGTCAGCGGATGGCCCCGCGGAGGCGTGACCAACATGGCCGCTGTGCTGGCGGTGACCTCCAACCCCACGCGCACCTCGCCCGTCAAGCGCGGGAAGTGGGTGCTCGAGCAGCTGCTTGGCGCCCCACCCCCGCCCCCGCCCCCCAATGTGCCCGAGCTGAAGGAAGGCGGCGAGGCCCTCAAGGGCACGCTCAAGCAACGCATGGAGCAGCACAGGGCCAACCCCGCATGCGCTTCCTGCCACCTCAAGATGGATGCCCTGGGCTTCGCCTTCGAATCGTTCAACGCCATCGGCGCCTGGCGCGACAAGGACGAGGACCAGCCCGTCGACGCCACCGGCGAGCTTCCCGGCGGCATCAAGCTCGACGGACCCAAGGCCGTGAAGGATTACCTCGCTGCCAATCGCGACAAGTTCATGCGATGCCTGGCCGAAAAGCTGCTCACCTACGCCACCGGCCGCGGCCTGGAACCCTACGACCGCCGGGCCGTCGACGCTATCCTGAAGCGGTCGGGCGCGAAGGGTGACAAGTTCTCGGAGTTGGTCCTGGCGATCGTCGAAAGCGACCCGTTCCGCATGAAACGCGGCCGGGAACCGGATGAAAACGGCCGGTGAGGCCGTTGGAAAGGAAAGCGACCATGAACGAGCTGATGGCGAGCAGGCGGCGGATCCTCACCGGCATGGGCGCCGTGGTGGGCCTGCCCTGGCTTGAAAGCATGGCCGCGGCGGTCGCCCCCGCCTCGCCGCCCAAGCGCATGGCGTTCCTCTATGTGCCCAACGGCGTCCACATGCCCGATTGGCGGCCGGGCAGCCCCGGCGCCCTCACCACCCTGCCCCCCATCCTGCAGCCGCTCGAGAAACTCAGGGACAACATGGTTGTCCTCACCGGCCTCACCGCCGACAAGGCCAGGGCCCACGGCGACGGCGGCGGCGACCACGCCCGCGCCCTGGCCGCCTTCCTCACCGGTTGCCAGGCCCGCAAGACCGACGGCACCGACATCCGCGCCGGCGTCTCCGTCGACCAGCTCGCCGCTTCCCGCATCGGCCACCTCACCCGCCTCGGCTCGCTCGAGATCGGCGCCGAGGCCGGCTCGATGGCCGGCAACTGCGACTCGGGCTACAGCTGCGTTTACTCATCCACCATGTCCTGGAAGTCCGCCACCCAGCCACTGCCCAAGGATGTCGATCCCCGGCTCATCTTCGACCGCCTCTTCGGCCAGTCGGACGACCCCAAGCGCAAGGACCGCGACCGCCTCCGCAGGAGCGTCCTCGACCATGTGCTCGCCGAGTCGAAGTCCCTCGCCGGAGACCTCCCCCCTTCCGACCGCCGCAAGCTCGAAGAATACTTCAATTCGGTGCGCGAGATCGAGGAGCGCATCGCCCGCGCCGAGAAGCTGCCGCCGGCCCCCAAGCCCGAGTTCGGACGCCCCGCCGGCGTGCCGGCCAGCCTGCCCGAGCACCTCAAGCTGCTTTCCGACCTGCTCGTGCTCGCCTTCCAGACCGACAGCACCCGCGTCGCCACCTTCGTGATGGCCAACGAGGGCTCCAACCGCCCCTACCCGTTCGCCAAGGTCTCCGAGGGCCACCACGACCTGTCGCACCATGGCAACAACAAGGCCAAGCAGGAGAAGATCAGCCTCATCAACCGCTTCCACGCCTCCCAGTTGGCCTACCTCGCCGAGAAAATGAAGGCCGTGCGCGAGGGCGACGGGACCCTGCTCGACAACTGCCTCATCGCCTACGGATCGGGCAACTCCGACGGCAATGCCCACAACCACGACGACCTCCCGATCGCCCTGCTGGGTGGCAAGGCCGCCGGCATCAAGGGCGGCCGGCACCTGGTCTTCCCCAAGGAAACCCCGCTGGCCAACCTCTGGCTCGCCATGCTCGACCGCTCCGGTGTTTCCGCCAACCGCCTCGGCGACAGCACGGGGGTGCTGGAAGGCCTGATCGGCTGACATGATTCCCCGCGAAGGGAACCGGCCATGCCAAGCCTGCTGATCTGGGCCCTGGCGCTTTCCCCGGCGGCGGGGCCCGTGTCGTTTTCCCGCGACATCCTCCCCATTTTGTCCGACAAATGCCTGGCCTGCCACGGGCCCGACGCCGCCGCCCGCAAGGCGGGCCTCCGCCTCGACGACGCGGCATCGGCGCGCGCCGCCGGCGCGGTGGTGCCCGGCAAGCCCGCCGAAAGCGAATTGATCAGCCGGGTTCACTCCCCCGACCCGTCCGTGGTGATGCCGCCTCCCGGGTTTGGCAAGTCGCTCAACGCGCGCGAGAAGGCGCTCTTGGCCGACTGGATCGCCTCGGGCGCCCGCCACGAGCGGCATTGGGCCTTCAATCCCGTCACCCGGCCGAGGGTTCCGGCCGCCGGCGCCCAGGCCCGCAACCCCGTGGACGCCTTCGTGCTCGACAGGCTGGCGCGGGAGAAAATCGCTCCCGCCCCGTTGGCGCCGCCCCATGTTCTGGCCCGCAGGCTGGCCCTCGACCTTACCGGATTGCCGCCATCCGAAAATCTCCTGGGCGCCCTGGCGGCGGACTCCTCCGGCCCCGGCATGGTGGCCGCCGCCAACCGCCTCATGGACACCGGCGCCCACGCCGAGCGCATGGCGTGGGACTGGCTCGACGCCGCCCGCTACGCCGACACCGACGGCTTCCAGGGAGACGCCGAGCGAACGAACTGGCCTTGGCGCGACTGGGTGGTGGGCGCGTTCCGCTCGAACATGCCGTTCGACAGGTTCACGCTGGAGCAGTTCGCCGGCGACCTTCTTCCCGGCGCCACGCCCGAGCAGGTTTTGGCCACCGCGTTCCACCGCCACCACATGACCAACGGAGAGGGCGGCCGCGATCCGGAGGAGTCGCGCGTCGATTATGTCATCGACCGCGTCAACACCGTCGGCACCGCCTGGCTCGGGCTCACCCTCGGCTGCAGCCAGTGCCACGACCACAAGTACGACCCGGTCTCCCAGGCCGACTACTACCGACTCTCGGCGTTCTTCGACTCGATCGACGAGGACGGCCGGGCCGGCAAGGGAGCCAAGCCGTATCTCAAGTATGATTCCCCCTTCGCCGCCCGGGCCTTGGCCGCCGCCGAGGAACTGGTGGCCGCGCGCAAGGCCGCGGAGGCCGCCGCCCGCTCCGCGGCGGCCGAACCGTTCAACGCCTGGCTGGCCAGGCTGCGCGGCGAGGTTGCCAGGGGGAAGCGGGCCTGGGAACCGGCGCGCCCGCTCGCCGCGGAGGCCGTCGAGGGCACCGCGCTGGCGATCGTTGGCGATCTGGTCGAGGCCGGAGGCCCCGCGCCCCGCCAGGACGACTACAAGGTCGCGTTCCGCCCCGCCTCGCTGCCTCTCACCGGCATCAGGCTCGAGGTGCTTCCCGGCCCCGGCGGCCTCGGCCGGGGCGCCGACGGCCATGTCATCCTCACCGATGTCAAGCTCGCGGTGCGTCCCTCCGGCAGCGAGCAGGCGCGCGATGTCGCGATCGCCTCGGCCGTGGCCGACTTCCAGCCCGACTCGAAAAAGCACGGCGGCTACGGAAACGCCCGCGACACCCTCGACGACGACCCCCGCAACGGCTGGGCGAGCTTCGAACGCGACAACCGGCAGGCCCGCGCCCTTGTCTTCGCCCTGGCGGAACCGTTGGACTTGGCGGCCGGCGACCGCGTCGTGTTGGAACTCAGGCACCGCTCCACCGAGGGGCACCGCAGCATGGCCAGGTTCCGCGTCCTTTCCACCGACCAGGCCGGCGAGGCCGCGCGCACCACGGCCGCCGCGCCCGTCGACGAGCTGGCCAAGCTGGGCGCCGCCGAGGTGCCCGAGGCGTTGCGCAAGCGCCTGTTCGAGCAGTTCCTGGCCGGCCACGCCCCTCACCAGGCGGCCCGCGACGCCCTGGCCCGAGCCGAAAAACAGCGCGCCGAGGCCAAGGCGGCCAAGTCGGTCGATGTGATGGTGCTGGCGGAACGCAAGCAACCCCGTTCCACCCATGTGCTGGTGCGCGGCGCCTGGGACAAAAAAGGCGCCAAGGTGGAACGCGACGCCATCGCCGGCCTGGCCCGCTGGCCCGAGGGCGCCCCGCGCGACCGCGCCGGCCTGGCCCGCTGGCTGGTGAGCCGCGACAACCCGCTCACCGCCCGCGTGGTGGTGAACCGCCTCTGGCAGCAGTGCTTCGGCGCTGGCCTTGTCCGCACGCCCGAGGATTTCGGCCTGCAGGGAGAGGCGCCCACCCACCCCGAACTGCTCGACTGGCTGGCCAGCGAATTCATCGACTCAGGCTGGGACCAGCGCCATGTGCTGCGCCTGTTGGTCGGCAGCGCCGCGTACGCCCGGGCATCGTCGGTCACGCCGGCCCTGCTGGCCCGCGACCCGGAAAACCGGCTGCTGGCCCGGCAGGCGCGCTTCCGCATGCCGAGTTGGATGATCCGCGATGTCAGCTTGGCCGCCTCGGGACTCCTGAACCCGGCGGTGGGCGGCCCGCCCGTGCGCCCGCCCCAGCCCGCCGGCGTGTGGGAGGATATCTCCATGGGCCGCAACAAGTACGAGGTCACCGAGGGCCCCGAGCGGCACCGCCGCACCCTCTACGCGTTCTGGCGACGCGCCGCGGCCCCGGCCTTTTTGTTCGACATCGCCCAGCGACGGGTCTGCGAGGTGCGCGCCCCGCGCACCAACACCCCCATGCAGGCGCTCGCCCTCAGGAACGATCCCGGCCGTCTCGAGGCCGCCCGCGCCCTGGCGGCACAACCCGCCGAACCCGCAGCCATGTTCCGCCGCGTGCTTTCGCGCGATCCCTCCCCCGCCGAGTTGGAAATCCTGCGCCGGGAACTCGACCGGGCCCGCCGGGCCTTTGCAGCCAGCCCGGCGGACGCCAGGCGTTACCTGGAGGCCGCGGGTGGGGAATTGAAAGACACGGCCGATCCGGTGGCATGGGCTTCCCGGGCCGTGCTGGCCGGCCTCATCCTCAACCTCGACGAGGCGATCAGCCGTGAATGATGTCGCCGATGCCTTGCTGATGCCCACCCGCCGGCACTTCCTGGGCCGTGGCGCCGGTGTCAGCCTGGGCGCCGTGGCCCTTCACGAACTGGCCGCCCGTTCCGCCCGTGGCGAGGCCGCGGCTTCGCCCGCGCCGGCCAAGGCGAAGCGCGTCATCTTCCTCACCCAGTCAGGCGGGCCTTCGCAGATCGAGCTTTACGACCACAAGCCGGGCCTCGAAAAGCTCGCGGGCACAGAGCTTCCCCCCTCGGTGCGCATGGGCCAGCGCCTCACCAGCATGACGGCCAACCAGAAGCAGATCGTCATGCCCAGCCGGGCGCGGTTTTCCCGGCACGGGCAGTCGGGCGCCACCGTGGGCGAATGGCTGCCCCACATCGGGCGCGTCGCCGACGACATCTGCTTCATCAAGTCGATGACCACCGAGCACATCAACCATGCCCCGGCGATGACCTTCCTGCAAACCGGCCACCAGTTGCCGGGCCGGCCGAGCATCGGCGCCTGGGTGAGCTACGGGCTGGGCTCGCCCAACCGCAACCTGCCCGACTTCGTGGTGCTGGTCTCGCGGATGCAAAGGCCCAGCGACCAGCCGCTGTACGACTACTACTGGGGCTCGGGCTTTTTGCCGGGGCGGTTCCAGGGGGCTCGGTTCCGCAACGCCGCCGAACCGGTGTTGTACCTGCGAGACCCCGCCGGGCTGCCGCCCGACTTGGCGCGGACATCCTTGGGAGGGCTGGCGGAACTGAACGCGTTGCACCAGTCGGAAACGGGAGACCCCGAGACGCTGGCCCGGGTGCGGCAGCATGAGCTGGCCTACCGGATGCAAGCGAGCGTGCCGGAACTCACGGACTTTTCAAACGAACCGGCCGAGACCTTCGAACTGTACGGGCCGGACAGTCGCCGGCCGGGAAGTTACGCGGCCAACTGCGTGCTGGCGCGTCGGCTGGCGGAGCGGGGTGTCCGGTTCATCCAGTTGTTCCATCCCGATTGGGACCATCACAGCCGCCTGCCGTCGTGGTGTGTGGCCCGCTGCCGCGACACCGACCAGGCCACCGCCGGCCTGCTGATCGACCTCAAGAGGCGGGGCCTGCTCGACGACACTTTGGTGGTGTGGGGGGGCGAGTTCGGCCGTGGCGTGGCGGGGCAGGGAGACTGGAAAAGCATCGAGGCGGGCCGCGACCACCATCCCCGCTGCTTCACGATGTGGCTGGCGGGCGCGGGAGTGAGGGCGGGGCACACGCACGGCGCCACCGACGACTTCAGCTACAATGTCGCCGCCGATCCGGTCACGGTACACGACCTGCAAGCGACCATCCTGCACCTGCTCGGCGTGGATCACCTTCGCCTCACCTACCGCTTCCAGGGCCGCGACTTCCGCCTCACCGATGTCCATGGCAATGTGGTGAAGGGCGCGCTGGGGTGAAAGCGGGCCTATCCAACACCCCCAACGCATCCGCTTGCTGAATCCAACCCGATGATTTGGAATGGCAATGCTGACAAAACAACAAGGTTTATTTTGAAATTCGATAAAGTTCTTTAGCAAAGGTGCAAAGCAATGGAGTGAGAGGATACTATTATACCTGATTTTAACTCATTGACCTGTTGAAACCAAGTTGAACGCAACAGACCTACCTAAAACA
>JAGWVO010000636.1 GCA_018970845.1 Planctomycetota bacterium | reverse complement strand
CAACTTGGAACTCCGGATGCCCCGACAGCAGCGGCTTTGCGTCGATACCTTGGCCAATTTTTATCCGATCCCCGCGTGGTCGATTGGCCAAAGATCATCTGGAAACCCGTGCTACACCTGATCATTCTGACTTTCCGACCTCGCAAGTCCGCGGCCAAATACAAGCTGATTTGGAATGACCAATCTGGATCTCCGTTAATGAGTCATTCAAAAAAGCAGGCGGAATTACTTCAGGAGAAATTTCCAAATATCCCAATCGAACTTGGGATGACATATGGCAATCCTAGCGTCGATTCCGCCATTGACAGCCTTCGCGCAAAAGGCGTCGACAGAATCATTGCCATGCCAATGTTTCCACAATATTCCGCCACAACCACGGCAGCAGCGACAGATGCTTTGTTCAAAAGCTTGGTCCGGCAGGAAATCAAGAGGGTTCCTGACTTAAGAATCATACCACCCTACCCTGAATTTCCGGCTTACATCGAAGCTCTAGCAACCTCAATTGAAGAAGATTTGAGAAAGATCGATTGGGTTCCCGAACACTTCATTATCAGTTTCCACGGTATACCGAAAAGATACTGCAAGCAGGGCGACATCTATGCCACACATGTCAAGCAAACAACCAGAAAACTCGTTGAGCGAATGGGCTGGAAAAAAGGCTGTTGGAGGCAAACTTTCCAATCGAGATTCGGGCCCGAGACATGGCTTAAACCTTACACGGATGATTACTTAAAAGAACTGGCTATAAACGGAATACGAAATGTCTTTGTTGTTGCCCCTGGTTTTACCGCGGATTGCCTTGAGACAATTGACGAGATTGGGAGAGAATTTCTTGAGGAATTTCATGAAGAGGGAGGAGAACAAATGCGGTTATGCCCCTGCCTCAATGATCATCCACTATGGATTGACGCCATGAATGATCTGATCAGATCCGAAGGAACCGGATGGATCTAATCCTTTCCATCTATTTCCCGATCCATGAATACACCATCCACCTGATTGCCTGCATTTTGTTTCCAAGCTGTCGTTCGGATGCTTTCCAAGGATTCGGTAAGAACAAATTCTGGGCAGTGGCTTCCCAAGTCTTCTCATCGTCGTATGAAGCGATATCCATTCTTGTTGCATCAAGGTTGCGTCATCACTGATCACAACGATTCTGGTTGCGCCATTCAATGCAGCAACCCTGATGGCTCCAGCCAGATCGGTGAGGCCTCCAGGACGTGTATTCCTTATGATTTGCATCGCCATATTTGACCTTTGGGAACTCCAACTGGACCACAGTCCGGTAGGAGCCAATTCATCAACGGTTTTGTCAAAAAGCCAGATCCTGATTTGGTTGTCAGGCATCGCAGTCGCTGATAATAGTTCAAATCCTCTAATCACATGGCCCCATCCGCCACCAAGACCCATGCTGAGGGAACGATCAATCAACACTGCAAGCTTTTCGGTTGGCCATTCACTTTTGAAACAATTGAAAAACAAACCCATGTCTCCTTGAGACAAACCTTGCTCAACTTCTCCTTTTGTCCGTGCTGTTAAGGATGGATCCCCGTCAGATTTTGCAGCTCGGCTCATGGCATTTTTGGCGTCATGGCCGACCGAGGCAATTGGCGAAAGTTGTGCTGTAAATGGAACTTGTTCAAGGCGAAATTTGGCAGAGGCCTCTTGGTTGGTTTTTTTCAGTTCATTTTCCCAAAAAAGAGCAGCCGGGCGTTTGCGTCCATTGATTGAGTTGGGATCTGGGTCCGTTCGATAGATTTGGGGAAATGAAACAACAAGTGCAAGGCAAATAATTCCGTGAAGCGCGCCTGATAAAGATGCGG
>JAGWVO010000635.1 GCA_018970845.1 Planctomycetota bacterium | reverse complement strand
GTGGCGATGTTGGCGCTTACAGCCTTTCTCATTTCCTGCAATTGGCTGCTTTACATCATTTCGGCTTCCACGAGACAAATTCAGCAGGCCAGCGTTGGTTACTACCTTTCACCATTACTGAGTGTTCTCTTGGGGAGGATGGTGCTCCTTGAGCCAATGAGGACAAGCCAGTGGGTCTCATTTTTCCTGGCGCTGTCAGGAGCCATGCTGTTGACAATGTCGATCGGGCGGTTACCCGTGTTGGCCTTGGGATTGGCCGCGACTTTCAGCCTGTACGGATTGTTTCGCAAGCTGGCTCCCGTTGACGCGGTTATCGGGTTGGCTGCTGAAACCGCCATTCTTTTCCCGATCGGCCTTGGTGGCATTCTGACCTTGGGAGGCGGAGGCTTTATTTCGGGAATAGAGACAGGGCTTTCGGCTTGGGTTGCCGCCAGCGGCGTGATCACGATTGTACCCCTGCTTTTATTCATCGCCTCGTCTCGAAGGATACCGCTCGTGTTGATTGGATTTTTTCAATACCTGTCGCCAACGATCCAATTCCTTTTGGCGGTGTTCGTGCTTCGTGAAGATTGGGATCACTCAAGGTTTCATGGTTATTTGTTGATCTGGGCGGGATTGATCCTTTTCAGCATTGATGCCTTGGTCGAATCCACACGAAAAGTTCCGTCATGAAGATCCTTGTCGTTGAATGGAGTTGCGCACAAAACGAAACGGATCAAGAAGCGTCGCTCTACCTTGATGAAGGAAAGGCGATGCTCGAGGCCTTGCTGGAAGACTTGGTTTCCGTCGGCGCCGACACCATGACGATCGCCAGGAATGGATTGTTGCGAACCAGCATTCTGGTGGAGGTTCTATCTCCTCCATCCGGTGAACCATTCATCAAAACATTGCGGCATTCTGTTTCTGATCTGACGGGCATTCTCATTATCGCGCCCGAATCCAATGGTGCGCTGCTTCAAATGACCAGGGATGTCGAATCCTTGGGTTTTCGCAATCTTGGTTGTTCGGCGGATTCGGTTGCATTGTGCGGCGACAAACTTAGTCTTTTTTCGCGCTGGCGTTCGGAAAAAGTTCCCACGCCCGAAACTTGGCGGAAACTAACGGATATTGACGATTCCGGCCCATTCATTGTCAAGCCCAGGGATGGATGCGGATGTGTTGACACAGTTGTCGCTGAAAACTTTTCGGAACTGCGGATTCTAATTGAGAAATTGAATCGTCAACATGCGACGGAATTCATCGTCCAGAAATTGGTGCGGGGAATCCCCGCAAGCATCTCTTGCATTATCTCCAACGAAACGACCGTATTCATGCCAGCCTGCGGCCAATCCATTCAAAGAATAGGAAATAGGTTGGAATACACGGGTGGATGGGGGCCGTTACCAGAGGAAATGATAACGAGGGCCCAAATGCTCGCGGCCAAGGCGCTTGATGGAATTCGGGGCCTTGGTGGATGGGTGGGTGTTGACATGATTTTGGGGGATGCGAGAGATGGATCGAATGATTTTGCGATCGAAATCAATCCCCGACTAACAAGTTCCTACCTAGGTATCCGGCACATGAAAGGTACCATTGCCGCCGCAGCCATCGCTCGACGCGACCAGATGCCGGTTGGAAACGGCAATGATAAATTCCGATCGGTCGTGTGGTCAAAATGTGGTAAAGTTGCTGCAAATTGAGGGTTTTTAATCATGTTGGCCATCATTTCCTTGAGCTTCCTATCAAGCTTCTTTCCCGCAGCAGGTGAAGCTGAAGTGCAACAGATGTTCAAGGACTACATCCGTCAGGATGTAGATTTGCAACCTTTTTGGGGAACTCGCTTGG
>JAGWVO010000634.1 GCA_018970845.1 Planctomycetota bacterium | reverse complement strand
TCCACGTCTCCAGCGCCGGCAACGCCCCCTTCGCCCTGCGCTTCGTCCGCCACATCTGCGCCGACCCCAACCCCGAAGGCCCCGGCTACGAGGAAACCGAGATGCCCTCGCCGCTCCCGGCCACGATCCCGGGCCAGGAGCAGGGCGCCTGGACCGGCAGCTTCGCCCGCGCGGACGGCCTGGCCCTCCCCCCCGGCACCCTCACCCTGCGCGCCACCATCTGGCCCACCACGCCCACCAAGGGCCTGCAGGGCGTGCTCAGCGTCGATCTCCCCGGCTGGTTCTTCGCGCTCGCCATCGGCCCGCGGGGCGGCGCCATCGCCCGCGTCACCTCCGCCGGCCGCAGCATCACCGCCGAGGTCGCCGCCCCGCTGATGGCCCGCCACTGGTACGACCTGGAGGCCACCATCGCGCCCGACGGCACCATCAGCCTCGCCCAGTGCCCCCACAAGCCGCTCAAGGATGCCGGCACCGCCACGGCGAAAGGCGCCACCCCCTGCCCCGGCGGCCCCGCCCGCGCCTTCATCGCCGCCCTTCCCCCCGCTGGCGGCAACCCCCGCGCCAGCGCCCACTGCAACGGCAAGATCGAGGCCCCTGCCATCCACGCCGGCCCGAACACCGTCGCCGCCTGGGACTTCTCCAAGGGGATCCCGACGCAAACCGCCTACGACACCGGCCCCCAGCAGGCCCACGCCGCCCTCGTCGCCCTCCCAACCCGCGCCATGACCGGCAGCAACTGGACCGGCGCCGTCCACGACTGGAAGTCGGACCCCAGCCAGTACGGCGCCATCCACTTCCACGACGACGACCAGGGCGACCTCGGCTGGGCCGAAACCTTCACCCTCACCATCCCGACCGAGTGGCCCAGCGGCTTCTATGCCGCCCATATCCGGAACGACCAGGGCGAGGACTACATCCCCTTCTTCGTCCGCCCCGCGAAACCGGCCAGCGACGTCGCCTTCCTCGTCCCCACCTACACCTACCAGATCTACGGCAACTTCGCCCGCGAGGGCCGCGGCGCCGAAATCCGCGAACGCGCCCAGGCCCGCGGCGCCCTGCTCGAAACGCCAGACATGAACCCCCAGTTCGGCCTCTCCTGCTACAACCACCATTCCGACGGCTCCGGCGTCAGCCTAGTCTCCATGTTCCGCCCGCAGCTCGATACCCGCCCCCGCCAGATGGCCCACATGGACCCCGCCCACCCGCACGGCTCCGGCACCCAGCGCATCTGCGTGGACAGCTACTTCATCCACTGGCTGCACCACGAGGGCATCGCCCACGACGTCATCACCGACCACGACCTGCACGAGGAAGGCCTCGACGCGCTGGCCCCCTACCGCGTCGTCATCGCCGCCCAGCACCCGGAATACCATTCCGACCGGATGATGCAGGCGCTGGAGGACTACCTCTCAGGCGGCGGCCGCCTCATGTACCTCGGCGGCAACGGCTTCTACTGGCGCGCCGAACCCAGCGAACACGCCCCCGGCGCGCTGGAGCTGCGCCGCGCCGAATCCGGCATCCGCACCTGGGAAGCCCTGCCCGGCGAAAGCTACAACCAGTTCGGCGGCGGCTATGCCGGCCTCTGGCGCCGCATCGGCCGCCCGGCCCACAAGCTGGTCGGCAACGGCTTCTCCTGCCAGGGCCTCCACCTCGGCTTCCCCTACAAGTTCACCGACGGCATCACCAATCCCCGCGTCTCCTTCATGACCCAGGGCCTGCCCGCCACCCCCGGCACCTTCTTCGGCGACAAGGGCCACCAGGGCGGTGGTGCGGCCGGCCACGAGCTGGACAGCGTGAACTTCAAATACGGCTCGCCGGAGCACG
>JAGWVO010000090.1 GCA_018970845.1 Planctomycetota bacterium | reverse complement strand
GGTTACACTGGGACAGGTCGAGTTCGGCGGGGCGACAACCATCCAGTCCGGTTCCGGAACCGTATTCGCGCCGGGGCAAGCCAACGATTTCAAGGCGAGCGTCTCCATCACGAGTTCGGGAACCGTCTTCATCCGTGACATGAACAGCCTCGTGCTCGGAAACACCGCCCTTGGCGCGGGAACGGCCAATTTCCTCGCTGTCTCCGGAATCGGCCAGGCCTCGGGAACCGCCATCAGGCAGTCTGAGGTGGTCGAGATCGTTTTCCGCGCGGGTGCCGACGGCATCGCCTTGGCGGGAACCAACAACGAATTCCTGGGGCCCGTCACGCTTGCCGCATCCAGTGGCGGTTCGGTCCAGATCTTCGATTCGACCGCGCTCAACCTGGCTTCCGTCTCGCTTGATTCCGCCTCCGCCGCTGCACTCACGATCGGCGCGCGGGGTGAGATCACCCAGGAGCCGGGTTCTTCCATCACCACCGGAACGGGGCAGTTCAGCGCGCAGACGGAGTCGGCGGCGATCACCCTCGCGTCAGGGGGCAACGCCTTCAACGGGCCGGTGGCGTTGCGTAACCTGGGAGCCGCTTCCATCTCACTCACGGCTTCGCAGGCGCTGCTGTTGAGCCGCGTCTCGATGGCGGGAGACAAGGCTGGAACCCTCACCCTGAACGCCAATGGCGCCCTCACCCAAACCCAGGGCGGCACCATCACCACGGGAACGGGCGCCGTCTCGCTGCAGTCGGCGTTCGCGGGCATCGACCTGTCCAACACCGCGTCGAACTCGTTCAACGGGGCGGTTGCCTTCCGGGCGGCCTCGGCGGTTTCGCTGACGGCCAAGGGAGCGCTGGCCCTCCAAGCCAGTTCAGCGCCCTCGGCCCAGTTGGCCACCGAGGCGGGCAACCTCACCGACAACGGCGTGATCTCCCTGGCCGCCAACGGATCGTTCGAGACGCGCGGTTCCGGATCATCCATCATCCTCGACGCGCTTTCCGTTGGCGGCGTTGTCACCGTGGCCACCACCGGCGCCGGAGGCGACGCCACCGTTGTCAATTCCGGGCCCTTGGCGTTTCAAGGCACCGTCGGCGGCGTCCTCACCGCGCGCTCTGTCACGGGCGCCGTGACCGACGCCGGGCCGGTGAGGTTCGGGTCGAGGCTTGTCATCGGGTCAAACTCGCAGGACTCGGTGCTGGACACCGTCATCACCAGCTCCCAGGCCGGCGGCGCCTTGGTCTTCGAGGGGCCGGGAAAGCTGCTGATTTCCGGCAACAGCACCTATGGCGGTCCCACGACCATCAGCTCGGGCGTCGTCGAGGTGACGGGATCGCTGGCATCCAGCCAGGCGATCGTCAACGGGGGGCTGCTCAGGGGAACGGGCAGCCTGGCCGGCATCGTTTCTCTCGACTCCCTGGCGCCGGGCCTTGCCTCCACCGGCATCATCACGAGCAACGGCAACTTCGCGATGGCCACGGGGAGCGGCGTGTCGATGCGCCTCCAGGGTGGCACTCCGGGAACAGGCCACGACCAAATTGTCGTCAACGGAAGCGTGATCCTCAACAATCCCACCCTATCCCTCGCCGTGCTGCCTTATTTCAACCCGGGATCGATCGCGCAGTTCACGCTGATCCGCAACGCAGGTTCCAGCCCCGTGCAGGGCCAGTTCCGCAACCTGCCGGAAGGGGCCGCCCTCACGCTGGGCGGCGCCGCCTTCAGGATCAGCTACAAGGGCGGAAGCCAGGGCCGCGATGTCATCCTCAACCGGGTCAGCAAGGTGCCCGTCATCACCCTGGAAACTCCGGTGGTGGCGGCTTCCGACTCGGGAACCACCTTCACGGTTCGCGACTCCTCGGGCCTCAGCGCCACCTACACCGCGTTTGCGCCGGGCACGCCCGGCGGCACCCGCGTCGCGGCGGGCATTCACCCCGGGGTCGGCCAGCCGTTTGTCGTCGCGGCCAGCGGCCCGGGCACTCCCGCGCAGGTCAGGGTGATCAGCCTCCTGACCGGATCCGCCATTTCGACTTTCACTCCGTTTCCGGGATGGACAGGCGGCCTTTCGATCGCCACGGGTGATGTCAACAACGATGGCTTTTCCGACTATGTCGTGGCTCGCGACGGTCCCTCGGCGCCCCTGGTCAGTGTTTTCAGCGGCAGGACGCTTGGAATCATCAAGAGCTTCCTGGCTTTTCCAGCGTCGTTTTCCGGCGGGGTGCGCGTGGCCTGCGCCGATGTCAACGGAGACGGTCTGTCGGATGTGATCGCGGCCAATGGCGCCGGGATGCGCGGCACCATGAAGGTGTTTTCCTCCTCGGCACGGCCGGCGCTGATGTTCAGCCTGTCTTCCACGGCTTTGGTGGGGCCCGCCTCCCTGAGGAGCGGGCTGAACATCGCGGCGGCAGACTTGAACGGCGACAGGCGCGCCGATCTTCTGGCGGCTTATGGAAACGGCGGCCCGCCCACCGTGACGGTGATCCGGGGTGGTTCCAAGTTGGGGGCGGTGAGCCGGTTCAGCGCGGCGGACGGGGTGTTCACCGGGGGAATCCGGGTTGCCGTGGCGTCATCCGGCATCGTGACGGGAACCGGCGCGGGCATTCCCGGGCGGGTCGATATTTACAACAGGATCCATTTCTCGCGCATCGACACCCTGTTTTCACTCGTGAACGGCCTTGATGGCGTGAGGGTCTGACCGCCCGTCACGATGCCGGCGGCGCCCCCCAGCGACGGAAACGGCGCGGAAGGCCGGCGCCCTCGGTGAACCAGGCTTCCCGCGCGCCCAGGCGGAAGAGTTCCCCCGCAAGGTGACGGTCGGGGCGTCCCTCGATGACCCAGCGCGCCGACGGCGGCGCCCATAGCCTGCCGCGGGCCAGGAACGCCCGGAGAAGATCCGAATCGATTCGCACCTCGGCCAAGAGCGGCGGCGTGTCGGCCCTGGCCAGGGCGTCGACGATGGCCAGTTCGGCGGGCATCCTCGCGATGTCAAGATAGTGGATATCCTTTATCAGATCGCATGAGAGCAATTTTGACAGCGCCTTTCCACCCACGGGATTCCCTCCGATGGCAAGCCCCGTCAGCCTGTTCGCTCCCAAACCCGCGAGGGCAGCGATGCCCTTGTCGCCGACCGCGCAATTCCGCAGGCCCAACCCGCATGGTGTTTCGCCCCATGGCGAGTCCAGCAGGTGGGCTATTCCCTTGTCGGAAATCGGGTTTCCGGACAGTTCGATCTTCGACAGGGCGCGCGCCAGCGGCGAGCTGGCGAGCAGGGCCATGGAGGCGGGCCCGAGCCCGTTTTCAGATAGGTCGATCGCGCGGAGGCTTCCCCAGCCGGAAGGCTCGCGGAGGATGGCCGATCCTTCGGCTCCAAGGCCGCAACCGGCCAGCCGAAGTTCCGTGAGGTTGCCGGCCAAAGCCGAGCCGGAGAGCCTATCCCAGAAATCCGGGGCGAACTTCCAGCCCGAGATGTCGAGCGCCTTGAGTTCGCCCAGGCAAGGCGCCGCCGCCAGCGCCCTGCCCAGCGCCGCGACCGCCGGGTTCAATAGCCCGGTCGCCGGGGCCGATGTCGCCATCGCCAGGTGTTCCAGCCCCATCGGCGGCCCGTTTGAAAGGAAGTTCAAGATCCCGTTGGCCGTGATGTTGGTTTGGCTGATGTCGAGTCGCCTCAGTCGAGCGGCCCCCTGACAACCCAGCAGCGCCAGCGACCGGTCGCCCCATCCGGGCGACCGGGAAACATCGAGGGATGCCAGCCGTTGGAGGATTCCCCGGCCCGTCAGTTCGCTTGTCGCCGCTTGCCCGGCGCCCGCGGCCCTCAGCTCCAGGCTTTCCAGGCATGGCCAATCTCCCGAGGCGAGGACACGCGCCAGCCCCATGTCGCCCACGGCGGGCGCCCGAAACCGGAATGAGGCGAGTTCCGCCGTCCAGGTTTTCCAATCGGCGGGAAGTCCGCCCTTGAGGTCGGCCAGGGAGAGGTCGTGAATCGGATGCCGTTCCAGCACCGAGCGGGCATCGAGTCCCGCGCCGGAGTTCATCTCGATCGCGTCGACGCCGGCGGCTGACCAGGACCACCAGGACGCCCGGCCCGGAAGGGGTTCCGCCCATTCCCGCTCGCGGGTGTCCAGAAGCCCGTCGATCGAGGAGCGGGCTTGCCTAATTTCCGACTCCGCGCGCGCCGAGAGGGCCGCGTGGCTCCACCGGATGTATTCGGCCCTGTCATCCCCCCGCCGTTCGAGGTAGTCGGCCAGCATCAACGATTGGAGGGATTCTCCCGGTTCGCGCCTGGCGTTGCGGGTGAGGTCGGCTTCCAGGCTCATGGCACGGGCCATTCCCCGCCCGGGACGGACGGAAAACCGGTGCGCGAGCCTTGGTGGAAGTAGGCTTGGGCGACTCCCCGGGCATGATCCAGTCCGACCGGTTCGCGGCTGAACAAGCCGGGAGCCCCCTCGACCTCGTCGAGGTGTTCCAGAATCGAAACAGGAACGGAGAATAGTTCGCCGGAAACCCGATCGGCTTCGGATGAACTCGGGATCCTCACCAGCCCCGGATAGCTTCCGAGGTTGAGCAGCCGGTAGCCGGGCATCGTGCGGCAACAACCGATGAACGCGGCGCCATGCATCGCTCCATGCAGCCTTCCCCGCCGCTTGAGGGTGCCGTAGACCCAGAGCAGGATCGTCTCCTCCATGCGGTCATTCCACCGCCGGAAGGTCGGTGCCGGCAAGGTCGGAAAACCGCGCCGGGTTTATCGGGAGGAACTTGACGAGGTCGCCCGGCCTCAGCGGAAACCATCCGTCCTCCGGTCGGGCCACCCGGCAGGGGGTCTTGCCGATGAGGTGCCACCCTCCGGGGACTTTCGCCGGATACACGCCGGTCTGCCTTCCCGCCAGGGCCACGCTTCCGGCCGGCACGGCGGTTCGTGGCGATTCCCGCCGGGCCAGCCCGGCGAGTTGGTCGGGCAGCCAGCCGAGGTAGGCGAACCCGGGAATGAACCCGAGCGCGTAAACCGTGTAAGTGACCGAGGCGTGGGCCAAAACGACCTCTTCCGGGCGCAGGTTCAGCTTGCCGGCCACCCACGCGAGGTCGTCCCCCATCTCGTAACAGCACGGGATCGTGTGCCGCCTGGGATTGTTCACGGCGTCGTCCGAGATTCCGCGAAGCATGGACTCGATGCCCGCGCGGTCGCGTGAAGGCGAGTCGAGGTGCAGTGAAACGGTCCGGTAAGCGGGCACCACATCGGTCACGCCGACCGATTCCAGCCGCATCGAGGCCGCCTTTCGCGCGAAGGCCAGCGCTTCCACCTCTGATTCGAAGCGGGCAAGCAAAGCCGTGTCACCCAGGGGCTCGAACCGGATTGGCGGTGTTCCGCCCACGACTCAGCGCCCGACCAGGGTCTTGAAGAAGCCATAGCGGGCCTCGGCGAGCGTCGCCCCCGCCGGCTCATGGACCGAGATTTCGAACGACCGGCGCACCACGGCGCGCGCGTCGTCGAGCGAGCCGATGAGACCGAGGCCCAGCGCCTGGGTGAGGATGTTGCCCGCGGCGGTGGCCTCGACGGGCCCGGCGATGACGGGCCTGCCGCAGGCGTCCGCGGTGAGCTGGTTGAGCAGCCGGTTCTGGCAACCGCCGCCCACCACATGGATCACCTCGGCCCGGGTGCCGGCAAGGGCCTCAAGCTGCTCCAACACATGGCGGTACTTGAAGGCGAGGCTCTCCAGCGCGCAGCGGAGGATCGGCCCCGGCCCCTCGGGCACTTCCTGGGCGGTGCGGGCGCAGTAGGCCTGAAGCGCGCCGGGCATGTGCTCGGGCAGCATGAACGAGGCATGGTCGGGGTCGACCAGCGGTCCGCCCGCGGGGGCCTGCGCCGCGAGGTGAGTGAGGGTTTGGTAGTCGAGGGCCTGGCCTTCGCGTTCCCAGGCGCGCCGGCACTCCTGCACGATCCAGAGGCCCATGATGTTCTTCAGCAGGCGGATCGTGCCGTCCACGCCTCCCTCGTTGGTGGCGTTGGCCGCGCGCGCCGCGCCGTCGAGCCTGGGCGTCCGGGTTTCGAGTCCCAGCAACGACCATGTGCCCGAACTGATGTAGGCCCACTTGCCGCTGGCGGCGCGGGCGGGGTCCACTGGCACGGCTGCGACCGCGGCCGCCGTGTCGTGCGTGGCGGGAGCCACCACGGGAATCGATCCCAGTCCGGTTTCCTGGGCCACGGAGGCGCGAAGCGGGCCCAGCACCGTGCCTGGCGGCACCAGCTTCCCCAGCATGCCTTCCGGGATGCCCAGTTCGCGCACGATGTCGGAACGCCAAAGGCGTGTCCTGGGGTCGAGCATTTGGCTCGTGCTGGCGTTGGTGAGTTCGTTGGCCATCTCGCCCGACAGGAAGTAGTGGAACAGGTCGGGCATGAAGAGGAGGTTCTTGGCCTGCCCGAGCAGCGGGTTTTCGTCCCGGCGCATGGCGGCCAGTTGGAAGAGCGAGTTGAACCGCATGAACTGGATGCCCGTGGCGGCGTAGATGCGGTCCAGGGGCAGCTTGGCGTCGACCTCGGCAAGGATGTTTTCGGTGTGCGGATCGCGGTAATGCCGGGGATGGCCCAGAAGGGTGCCGCGTTCGCCGACCAAACCGAAATCCACTCCCCAGGTGTCGACACCCACCGAGGCGATGCCCGAAAGCCTTCCGGCGGCGATCCGGAGGCCCTGGAGGATCTCCCTGTGGAGGTCGAGGACATCCCAGTAGAGCCTTTCGAGAACGCGGACGGGCCGGTTGGGAAAACGGTGGACCACATCAAGGCTGATCGATTCGCCGCTCCAGGCGCCGGCGATGAGCCGTCCGCTCTCGGCGCCCAGGTCGACGGCCAGGATTTGCTTGGCGCTGGAGGGCATGAGGGAAATTCCGTCAGGGAGGAGGCGCGCCGGTGGCTTGGCGCCGGCGCGGAGGATGTCCAAGGTGATAGAATAGTGATGGAGGCACCGATCATGAACAGCATGGCGCGACAGGCCGTTTCCGCCCCATGGGACGGCCGCCGATCGCTGGTTCTGTATGACGGAAACTGCCCGTTTTGCCGAATGTCGGTCCGGTGGCTGAAGGCTTTCGACTGGTTGGGGGCCATCGAATTCCGCTCATTCCGCGACGCGGATGCCGTTCCGCCGCTTGATCCTCCGCTCGACCCGGCCCGGATGGATGCCGAAATGCATGCCGTGGCCCCGGGCGGACGCCGTGTTTTCCATGGCTTCTGGGCCTTCAGGCACCTGGCCTGGAAGATGCCGGCGCTGGTGGTGTTGGCTCCTTTCCTCTACATTCCCGGCGTGGGTTGGCTTGGCCAGCGGGTCTACCTGTGGATCGCCCGCAACCGCTACGGACTGCTCCCATGCAAGGACGGGATTTGCGCCCTGCCCTCCTCGGGAGGCGGCCCGCCCGGCTAGTCTTGTCCCCAGTCCGGAGTCCCCATGACACGCAGAACGGTCGCCTCGCTCTCCGACGGCGACACCATCGACGAGGTGTATCTCGCCCGCGACAGGCAGTTGCGCACGAACCGCAACGGCAACCTCTATGTGCAGGTGGAACTCGCCGACCGGACAGGCGCCATCGCCGCGCGCATGTGGAATGCCGGACAGTCCGTTTACGGCTCGTTCGCCGATGGCGACCTCCTTCGGGTGCAGGGCAAGGTGCAGGCTTACCAGGGAGCCCTCCAGGTCATCGCGACCGCGCTGGAGAAAGTGGCGCCCGGGGCCCATGATCCTTCCGATTTTGTCGCCCGTTCACCGACCGACCCGGCGGAAAGCCTCAAGCGCATCCACGGCCACATCGCCGCCATCGGCGATTTCCCCCTGCGGGCGCTGGGCGAGGCGTTCCTGTCCGACCAGGAACTTGTCCATCGGTTCCTGGCGGCGCCGGCGGGAGTTTCCGCGCACCACGCCTACACCGGCGGACTGGCCGAGCATGTCGCCACGATGATGGACATCGCGGGGCTCGTGGCGCCCCTGTATCCCGGACTCGATCGCGACCTGCTGGTGATGGGCGTGCTGATCCATGACATCGGCAAGGTGGAGGAACTGGCGGTCGCGCAGGGCTTTTCCTACACCGACGCCGGGCAACTGATCGGGCATTTGGCCATGGGCCAGGAAATGCTGCGCGACAAGATCGCCGGGGTGGAGAAGGCCCTGGGCGAGCCTTTTCCCGCCGAGACGCGGTTGAGGCTGCTCCACATGCTGCTGAGCCACCACGGCACCCTGGAGCACGGCAGCCCCAAGGTTCCCATGACTCCCGAGGCGATCGCCCTGCACGAGATCGACTCGATGGACTCGCGGATGAACATGGTGTTGAGGCACATCGACGAGAACCGCGCCCAAGGGGTCTGGTCCCCATGGCATTCGCCGCTGCAAAGGCGGCTTTACCGCGGCCCCGGCTGAATCCGGGGCGGCCCCAGGAGGCCCCGCGATGGCGAATTCCCCCGACGGCGAGCCCCTCGAGAACCGGGTGCTCGACTGGATGTCCCGCCCCGAATACCGGCCGGCGAAGGCCAAGGCCGTTGCCAGGCAAATGGAAATCGGGCAGGAGGATTATCCCCGTTTCCGCGAGGCCGTGCGGGCGCTGCTGCGCGCCGGGCGCCTGGTGTTTGGCGGCAACCGCTCGTTGCGCACCCCCGCCCCCGAGCCTCCCCGCGCCGGCTCGAGGGGAGTGCTGGCGCGCGACGCCGCCGGCCGGTTTGTGGTGCGCGCCGGCCCGTCGGGGCCCGTGGTCAGGTTCAGGGCCGCCGACCTTGGCGAGGCGCGCCCGGGTGACACGGTCATTTACAGGGTCATCAGGCGGCGGTCTCCCGCCACCGACGATCCCGCCGCCATGTGGGGGCGCGTGGACGCGGTGGTCTCAAGGGCCAGCAGCCGCATGGTGGGAACCCTTTTCCTCCGTGACGGCCAGCCTCGCGTCCGCCTCGACGGCACCACCCTGGCCCATGGCTTGCGCGTGGGCGATGCCGGAGCCAAGGGAGCGCGTCCCGGCGACCTCGTCGTGGTGGAGATCCTCAGGACGCCGACGCCCGAGGATCCGCATGGCGAGGGTGTGATTCTCGAGGTTCTCGGGCCCCGCGGCGCCGCGGGCGTTGATCTTTTGGCGGTGATCCGGAACCACGGCCTGCCCGACACCTTTCCCTCCGACGCCCTCGCCGAGGCGCACCACCAGGCGGAAAACTTCCGCGAGGAAGCCGTCACGGGCCGCACCGACTTCACCCGCGACTTTGTCATCACCATCGACCCGGTGGATGCCCGCGACTTCGACGACGCCGTGTTCGTCACCCGCGATCCCAAGGGAAACTGGTCGCTTTGGGTGCATATCGCCGATGTCGGTCAATTCGTCCCTCCCGGTGGGCCGCTCGACCGCGAGGCGCGGAGGCGCGCCACGAGCGTCTACCTGCCCGGCAAGGTGTTGCCGATGTTTCCCGAGGCGATCAGCAACCACCTGGCGAGCCTGCAGGAGGGCCGGGTGAGGCTGGTGAAAACGGCGAGGGTGGATTTCGATTCCCAAGGCAGGGTGATAAGGCAGTCGTTTTTCGAGGGGATGATCCGGGTGAAGCGCCGGCTCACCTACGAGCAGGCCCAGGAACTGGTGGAAGCCGTGAATCCGCCCGCGGGGGAGGAAGCCCTGTGGAGCCTGATGGCGCTGATGCGCGAACTTGCCGCTCTGCTCAATCGCCGAAGGTTGGCTCGCGGGGCCCTGGAACTCGACATGGCCGAGCCGGTGCTTGAATACGACGACGATGGGAAGGTGCGCGGGGCCCATTGGCGAAAGCAAAAAACGAGCAACAAGATCATCGAGGAGTTCATGCTGGCCGCCAATGAGGCGGTGGCCCGCCATTTCGACGAGCACAAGGTTCCCTTCATCAGGCGCATTCACCCCGAGCCCGAGCCGATGCGCTTGCGCGGCTTCGGCAGGTTCGTCCAGCGTTTGGGACTGCCGCTTTCCAACCCCGAGGACCGCTTCGCCCTGCAGGCCTTGCTGGGGCGCACCAGCGGAACTCCCGAGGCCCGGGCGGTGCACATCGCCATGCTCAGGAGCATGCGCATGGCGGTTTACAGCGCCGACGAGGATGTCCACTACGCGCTGGCGACCAGCCAGTATTGCCATTTCACATCGCCGATCAGGCGCTATCCCGACCTTGTGGTGCACCGGCAGTTGGCCCGGCTGATGAGGCAGGGCCGGGCGCCGGCCGACGCCCAGGAACTGGATGTCCTGGCCCGGCATTGCAGCGATTGCGAGCGTCGGGCCGAGGCCGCCACGCGTGAATTGGTGAAGCGGCGCATCCTGGCCTACCTCGCCGACCGCATTGGCGAGGAGTACGACGCTGTGGTGACGGGTGTCGCCGAGTACGGCATTTTCGCCCAGGGGGAACAGATGCCGGCCGAGGGCCGGGTTCATGTGACCGCCCTGGGCGCCGACAACTTCAGGTTCGACGAGGAGGCGCAGGCGCTCGAGGGCAAGCAGGGCGGGATCCGATTCCGCCTGGGAGACCGCATCCGCGTGGCGGTGGCCCGGGTGGATCAGGAACGCCTGCAACTCGACTGGAGGCTTTCGGGCATCCAGCCTTCACCGCCACCGGCGCTCCGGGCCAAGTATCCCGTGAAGGTGCGACGTCCCCGCGGCAAGGTGGAAAAGCAGGCGCCCGAAGACAGGAAAAAGCGTGGCAAGAAATGAAAACGGGGCGGGATTGGCTCCCGCCCCGCCTTCGAATTCAGGCGCAAGGATTACTTGCTTTCCTTCTTCTTGCCACCGCCGGCGGCCTTGATTTCGGTGACCACTTCCTTGTCGCCGTCCTTCTTGGTGGTGACGGCCACGAAGGAGCCGGCCTTGGCCTTCTCCACTTCGATTTCCTTGTCGCCGTCCTTGCCCTTCACCTTCACCTTGAGGCCTTCGGCGTAACCGAAGGTCTTCTCGCCGTCCTTGGTTTCGATGGTGATCTTCTTGGCGCTGGCGTCGACCTTGCCGAGCTTGCCCTTGTACTCTTCGGCGACGATGCCGCCGACAACCAGGGCGAGGGCCGCGAGGCCGAGAACGAGGCTACGGAACATGTTGAGGATCCTTTCGCATGCGGGAGGGAAGCGTAACCCGTCGAACAGGGCTACCCGCCGGGCACCTGAATCGGGTGATCATGTTTATAGGGGAAGAAGATTAAAACCACTTGAGTTTGGCGGCTTCCTGTTCAACGCCATTGCGAAACTCCTTGAAAAATCGGGCCCGGGAAAGTGATAAGGGGGATGGGAACAATTCCCATCCCCCCCGGATTGATTCAGCTGCAAGGGTTACTTGTTGTCCTTCTTCTTGCCGCCGCCCATCTTGATGGTGGTGGCCACTTCCTTGTCGCCCTTCTTCTCGGTGATCACGGTCACGACGGGCGACTTGCCCTTTTCGGCGCCCTTCTCGACCATCTTGGCGGCCTTGGACACATCGACATCGGTGTCCTTGCCTTCCTTGTCCTTGCCGACGATCTTGAGGCTGTCGGCATAGTCGACGGTCTTCTCGCCGTCCTTGGTTTCGATCGTCAGCTTCTTGGCGCTGGTGTCGATCTTCTTGAGCTTGCCCTTGTGCTCCTCGGCGACGAGTCCGCCGACAACCAGAG
>JAGWVO010000089.1 GCA_018970845.1 Planctomycetota bacterium | reverse complement strand
AAATGGCGTGAACGCCGCTGCCGCCAGAGCCTCCCCGGAAATCACACATCATGAAGGCGCCGTTGTATTTTTCAGGCAGTCCGGTTCCCGGGTAGGCGGCAAGCCCCGATGGCCCGGCGCCGACATTGGCCAGGGGCGGGATGATCCACGCCGGTTGCGCCGGGTGGCGGGGCTTCCACATTCCCTCGAGGTTCCAGGCGCCGCGCGCGGTCGGTTTCGTCAGGAACTGGTAGCCGATGCGCCATCCGGAGTCGCCCTGGTCAACCAGGTGCGTCCAGCGGGCCTGGTCGCCGCCATCGGAATTGTTGTCTCCCGTGAACAGTTCACCCAAGTCGTCGAAGGCCAACTCCTGGGGGTTGCGCAGGCCGAAGGCGAAGACCTCGAGATTGGACCCGTCGGGTTCGCAACGAAGCACGGCGCCAGTGTCGGCCAGCACACCCGGGGCCTTGAGTCCCGGCACATTGAGGCCGCGATCGCCGATGGAAAAGTAGAGCCGGCCATCGGGCCCCATCACGAGGCCATGCAGGTCGTGGCCGAGGAACCCGACATGAACTCCATAACCTGTGGAAAGCGACTTGCGGCTGGCGGCCTTGGTGCCATCCTTGTTGGATTCCATTTGCCACAAGTCGGGAATGCAGGTGAACCAAACCTTGTCGCCCCGGGCGAGCAGGCCGGCGCCGATGCCGTCCACGCGATTGCTGAAGCCGTCGGCGAAAACAGAGGCCTTGTCGGCGACCCCGTCGCCATCGGTGTCAAGGAGCACGCGCACGCGATCGTGACTTTCGCCGTATGAGGCGGCCTTGGCTCCCAGTTTTTTCTGGTACATGCGGTCGCGGTCGGCGACTGTCCGGCACGCGAGATCGTCGTCGAGCCAATCCATGTGCTTGCGGATGTCGGTCACGCCGGCGTGAAGGCGGAAGGTCTCGGCGACATAGCAGCGCAATCGGTTGTCGAGCGTGAAGGCCACCGGATTGGCCAGCAGCGGTTCGGCCGCGAACAGGCGGGTTGAGAAACCGTCGGGCACCTTGATCCGCTTGAGCGTGGCCATGGGTTCGGGGGACGGCCCCTTCACCTTGGGATTGAACTCATGCTGGGCCATGGCGGCCGTCGCAAGGAAAAATCCGGATAAAACCTTGGTCAGGTGCCGCATGGAAAAACCTTATGCAACTGATGGATATGCCGTTTCCAACAACAGGCTTGTTCCTGTTTTACACGATGAGTCGAAACGATGGTGAAGGGGAGGGGAAAATCGCGAGCTATTCCTGAAAAAGCCGGTGATTCAGCTTCGCCGATTCCTCGAACGAACCTTGTTGAGGGCCTCGAGGGTGTGCCCTCCAACCGTTCGGCCATCGGGCGATGTGTAGATCCAATCGTTCAGGTCTTGCAGGCGAGCGGAAACCCTTGAACCCATTTTCAGATGGCCAAGGTCAACCGGGTGGTTCGCCAGCCTGCCGAAGATGATTTCGCCTTCGGTGCCTAAAACCGTGATCCAGATGAATTCGGTCTTTCCGCCGACGGTGATGGGAGCCTTGATGGAAAAGTTCGAGCCGAGGCCTGATTCAAAAGCCTCAACGAACAGGGGCCAAGTTTCCCGAGCCTTGGTGACAGCCGTCACGAGGGGAGGGGTATCGCCATGGGTTTCCGCCATGGGAACAGTGGCCGTTTCGCTCAAAGCCTTGACCGGATCCTCCGCGGCCAAGGCTTCGAGCGTCTTTTCGTTCACGGGGTAAGCCGACTTGAATTCGGGAAGGTAGACCAGCAGGCAGGCATCGTCGAGAAGTTCGGAGAAGAGACGGGCCAACTGGCGGTACGCGGCGCGCGATTCATCGTGCGAGGACTTGGAATTGATGCCCGCCGCATCACAGGAGAACCAGCCGCGGTGCTCCAGAAACAGGGAGCGAATCCCGGGATCAGAAATGGACTGGGCGGCTTCATCGGGAGCGGTGTCGTACGGGTTGGCGAAGGAGTGCAGGAGGAACATTTTCCCATTGTGGACGATCGAGTGAAGGTTGCCGACGCTGGCCACAAAACCGTCGATACCTTCGCTGGCCCCGTTTCCCAGATCGGCATCCCACGCGCGGGAGGCGGCGCGCGCGATCGATTCCGAAGTCAGGGGGATGGCCATGCGGGTCAAGCCGACAATGGACACAAGCCTTTGTTCGACTTGACGTCTGCGTCGAGTCATGATGCCAACGGATACGGCAATTCCAAGGGCTGCTGCCAGAATCACAATGGGGACCACCATTTCCGGCCTCCGTGACGGTCCAGGCAGCGTTAACAATCCTTTCGGATTCGAAGACGACACATTGGAACCTTATGGTGATGACATTTCTAGGGCAATCGCGCCCTGCCACATTCAAGAAAAAAGCCGGCCCTTCCGGACCGGCTTGAGGTTGGAGTTTTCCTTTCCCAACTACTGGGCGAACAGGAATTCCTTGGTGTTGAGCAAAGCCCAGATGATGTTTTCGTAACCGACTTTCTTGTCCTTCTCATGCTTGGCCAGATGGGCCAATGCCGCCTGCTTCTGGTCGGCGGCGGCGGGGCGGCCAAACGCCCTCAGGAACAGTTCGTCAATCTTCTCGGCGTCGGTGCGCTTGTCCTTGGCCAGCAGGTCGGCCCTGCCGTTGGCCCGGGAGAGCATCGCCTGGATTTCATCGGAGTTCAGCAGGTGAAGGGCCTGGGCGAGGTTGGCCTCACCGACTCGTTCGCACTCGCAGGCGCTGATGCGCTGGGGCCTGCCGAACACATCGAGGAAGTAAGACGAGAACGACTCGTCGGGCAACATGATCGCCCTGCGCGGAGAGTTGGCATCGGAGGGAACACCGCCGAACGCCGCCGGGCTGGCGGTGACTTGGCAGACGGCGTCATAAATCACCTCGGCCGACAACCTCTTGGGGTAGTAGCGGGCGAAGTTTTGTTTGTCGGTCTTGTTGGTTTCGTTGGGTTCGGCTGAAAGCTGGTAGGTCCGGCTCTTGCAAATCGTTTTCACGAGGTGCTTCAGGCTGAATCCCTTGTCAACGAGTTCCTTGGAAAGGGCGTCGAGCAATGCCGGATTGCTGGCCGGATTGGTTAGGCGCATGTCGTCAAGGGGATCGACAATACCCTTGCCGAAGAAGTGGGCCCAGTAGCGGTTGGCCACGGCGCGGGCGAAAAACGGGTTGTCCTTGCCCGTGAGCCAATCGGCCAGAAGGGACCTGGGATCGGTTCCCGGGGCGATATCCATCGGCTTGCCATCAAGTGGCTTGAATTCCGCGACTTTCTGGGTGCGTTTGTTGGTCACGGAACCGTTTTTCTGGCTGAAAACCACGACTCTTTTGGCGGCTTGATTGGCTTCGTCGGCACCAAGGGCCAGTTCCTTCTTGCCAATGCGGCCAAAGAAAGCGGCCAAGCCCCAATAATCATCCTGACTCCACTTTTCGTAAGGATGGTGGTGGCACTGGGCGCAGGTCAGGCGAAGCCCGAGGAACACTTGGGCCGTGTCGTCGACATATTGCTCCACACCCGTGAGGCTCTTGGTCCACATGACCGGAGGATGGATCGACTCGTCGCCCGTCCCGGCGATGACGGCGCGGGCAATCTGGTCATAGGGCAGGTCGCGCGCCATGGCGTCGCGGAGCCATCCGTGGAAGGCAAAGGTTCCTTGGGCCTTGGCCGCGTCACCGCCCCTTTTAACCCTGAGAATGTCGGCCCACTTGGCTGCGAAATAGTAGGCGTATTCGGGACTATCAACGAGATTGTCGATGAGCTTGGAGCGCTTGTCGGCGGATTGATCCGCGAGGAAGGCCTGAACCTGCTCGGGGGAAGGAAGGGTTCCGGTGATGTCCAAGTGAGCCCGGCGCAGGAAAACCAGATCGGCCGCCAGGTCGCTGGGCACCAAGCCAAGCTCGCGCCAACGGGCCGTCGTGTGCTTGTCAACCAAGGTGTTTTCGGTGAATGGGAAGGGCTTCGGCTCGCGGCTCACGGGAACCACCGCGCGGAAGGTGGAAACCTGATCCTGAAAGCGGACCATGATGGCGGCTTCGCCGCTGAGGTTTTGGCTTCGCACAAGTCCGACGGCATCAACCGTGGCGATTTCCGTGTCGTTGCTTTCGTATTGGGCCCTTCGGGTGATGTCCTCGCTCGAACCATCGGAATAATGGGCCAGCACGGCGAACTGCTGGCGCGAATGGCGAGACATCACGCGGCGGGATGGGTGGACAGAGACCGACTTCAGAACAGGGTCGGTGGGTTTGCCATAGGGCGATCCGCTGGCGATCCAGCGGCGGACGAGTTTGTATTCGTCGGAACCTGGTTCCATTTTCCTGCCGCCGCCATGGGCCACGGCACCTGTAGCCTTGGTCAGGAGAAGGCTTGCGTCAGGCGAATCGGTCATGATTCGCCTGCCACGGCCTTCCTTCACGAGGGTGTTGAAGTCAAGTTCGGGGTCGAATCCAAGAAGACCAAGCTTGAAACCGTTTTGGCCGCTGGCTTTCCCGTGGCAACCGCCGCCATTGCAACTGAGCTTGGTGAAGATTGGCACTATCTGGTTTGGGAAATTGATCGGCAGAATCTGATCGCAACAGGTGGATTCCACGGGTACTGCCGTTTGGGTGCCGGCAAAGGAAATCGAGAGACTCCCTTGTCCATTGGCCACGGGAATCGCCCGACCCAGGGGAGTCACTTTGATCGTGGAGGCAAGGTTACCGGAGTACTGGCAGTTTCCTGTGACATCAACCTCCTGCCCGTTTTTGAGGACAGCCGTGACAACGAGTTGTGCCGCGTCATCAAGGCCTTTGAGGACGACTTTGGCAGGAAAAACCTCCAGGCGGGCGATTTCGCCGGCTTGGGGCAGTGGCGCCTGTGTGGCTGGAGTTCCGGAAGGTTTTGCCGGTTCAGAGGCCGTCGACAATGCGGCAATCAACGGAAGAATGGCAAACATCCGAAGCGGCATGGGTCTATCTCCTTAACCTCGAAGCGGGGCGAGGTTTTCCACTGCAATACCGTGGCTTATTCATTCTTGCCTTAATCATCGAACGAAGCAACAGCCTTGGAGACAAAAAAGGGCCTCCCCAAAAATTTGTGAGAGGCCCAAGAGTATTCAGATTTCCCCGTTGGATTATTTGGCGGGGGGGATCGGAACCGTGACTCGCTTGCGGACATCCAGCTCGATATTTCCGAAATTCTGCTCATGGCGCTGGATCGTCATGGCCAAAGCGCTGAGCAATCGCTTGGCGGTGTAAAAATTCATGATCAATCGGTGGTTCACGGAGATTTCCTGGACACCGGTGGCGAACGGATTCGGATTCAGGGCGAAATCAACGATCACTTCCTCGGGGGTGGCGGTCACCCGGGCGAAGTTCGCATAGGCGGCATGAGCCTCGTTTTCGTTGACTTTCATTTCCACTTGCGCGTCTTGTGCGTTGCCATCGGACATGAGGAACACTCCTGTTCTTTGATCACAGCCAAATCTGGATCATCGATAGTGATATTAAGTGCTTGAAGAATTAACGGCAAGCAACGCGGCCGGGTCTGTGCCAAATTCTTTCGGATGCTAAACTACTTTCAATCGCACCCGTAGCTCAACTGGATAGAGCATTGGTCTTCGGAACCAACGGTTGGGGGTTCGAATCCCTCCGGGTGTAGTCGATTTCTTTGCTTTTCCGCCACCAACCCCTGTGTGTAATCAAATCGGGGAAATCCTCCTTAAGTATCCTCCATGTTGATCCTGCATTTTCTCCGGTTGGTGTGAAACCGTCGGCATCGAACGAAGCCTTGAAATCCGATTGCAAAGCTTTCCAGCAAAGATTAATTTTTAGTTAATCTCTCCCGTCAATATGTTCGGAGATCATGTCATGGTCACCCGAAATGACAGGGTTATGGGATTCACCTTGATCGAATTGCTGGTTGTCATCGCCATTATTGGGGTTCTTATCGGCCTACTTGTGCCAGCCGTGCAAAAGGTGAGGGAAGCGGCAAATCGAATCACCTGCACGAACAACCTCAAGCAGATCGGGCTTGCATTCCACAATTTTCACGACAGCCAGAACGCCTTCCCATCATGCGACCTGGGCGATAATTGGCCAACATGGGCCGTCTTGATCATGCCTTACATCGAGCAGGAAGCCCTTTTCAAGAAATGGGTTGTCGCCGCTCGGTATTACAACCAATCTCCCGATGCTGGCGCGGACTTGCCGGGTTACCATTGCCCATCCCGAAGCACCGCGGGTACGAGCGGAACCACCGGGGAATCGCGGTCGATTGGCGGAGTGAACAGAACGGGGCCCCATGGATGGAGCGATTATGATCGAACACACGCTGAATTTTGACAGTTCCCGGACCTTGGCGGTACTCCTGAATCTCAAGATCTTCAAATTTATACGAGGGAAATTGATTTCGCCGCTTCGGCCAGTTCCTCATCATCCATCGGCATGACCGACCTGAGATCCAGCATGAGCCGGTCGTCCTTGCGTCGGGCCAACACGGGCACGGGAAGCCGTCTCAAGGCCCTTGCGGCGTCGTCCACGGACATTCCTTCAGGCTGAATCGCCACCACGGCGGTCGGCAACACCATTCCGGGTAGCGAACCGCCCCCCACAAGTGTGGTGTCGCGGCGCGCCTCGACGCCACGCACCCATGAAAGTCCGCGAATCTTGCCCATTAACGCTTCGGCCCTGGCCTGAAGGTTGGCAACTGGCTCGCGCAAGAGTGCCAGCACGGGGATCTCCCGCCAAGCGCGATCGGCATCGAGATGGAGGCGCAGAGTCGCCTCAAGGGCAGCCAGGACCAACTTGTCGAGCCTCATCGCGCGGAACAGCGGATCGGTGCGAACTTTCTCAACGAGGTTGGCGCGGCCGGCAATGATGCCCGCCTGGGGACCTCCGAGCAATTTGTCGCCGCTGCACAGTGTGATGTCGGCGCCCGAGGCAAGGCCCTCGCGCGGGCCCGGTTCCCCCGGTAGTCCGCACAGGGCCATGTCGGCGATGGCACCGCTGCCGACATCGTCAAGCAGCAGGATTCCCGCTTGGCGCGCCACGGGGGCCAGCTGGCTTACCGAAGGAGTGTGAGCGAAGCCTTCCACCCGGTAATTGCTGGGATGCACGCGCATGATGGCGGCGGTATCGGGACCTATCGCCCTCTCATAATCTGAGACTTTCGTGATGTTGGTGCATCCAACCTCCCGAAGCCGGGCGCCGGAAACCTCGAAAATTTCGGGCAGTCGGAAGCTGCCGCCAATTTCCACAAGCTGGCCCCGTGAAACGATCACCTCCTTGCCTCGGCACAGGGCGCGCAAGGTGATCACCGTGGCGGCGGCGCAATTGTTGACAGCGGTGCCCGCCTGCGCGCCCAGAAGCCTGGCGATGAGGGGAGAAACGCCAGCCTGGCGGGATCCACGCTGGCCGGTTTCGAGGTCGAGTTCCAGGTTGCATGCCCCGGAGGCTGCCAAGATGGCTTCGATCGCGGCGCGCGGAAGTGGCGCGCGACCCAGGTTGGTGTGCAGCACGACTCCCGTGGCGTTGATGACTCGCCGGATATGGGGCCGGGCCTTGGCCTCCACGGCGGCTGGAAGCCTGGCGACCAATTCAGCGGCGGCCGGGGCGGGGCCACCTTCCAAAACGGCCTGCCGCGCGATGGCGATGAGTCCGCGGGCCGCCTCGGCAACCGCTTGGTGCCCGTGGGAGGCCTCGAGGGCCTTGGCCGTATCGTCCGCGAGCAGCAGGTGCACGGCGGGCAGCGAGCGCAGTCGCGCGGTCAGTTCCGGGTCGGTGTGGCCAGCCAACGGATGTCTCCATCGCGGCGGGTGACCCCGGCGCGGTCTAGGTATTCGCACAACGGAACGGCGAACTTTCGGGAAGTGCCCAGAAGGGTGCGGATGTCGGCGACAAGCAACCCGGTGTTCGAGGATGCCATTTCCTTCAACTTGTCGACCACCAGCTTGCGCATTTCCTGATCGCGGGACGAGTGCAGCCACATCCCCTCGGCGAACGGGACAATCCAGCCCTCGGCCTCGCAGACATCGAGAATTTCCTTGAGATGGGAGGCGTTGGCGCCCGCGATGGCCTTGAGGTCCTCGGCATCGGGAGGCGTGAAGGCTTTTTCTCGAAACTGCTGGACAATCTGCTCCTTGAGCCGTCTTTGCGCCGCGGTGAGGCGAGGCTTGAAGTCAGGCAACCCGACCCGGCCCATGGGGCCGACCAACGCCTTGCGCGCCACAAGCCTGTCGAGAATCGCGGCCACAAGGGGGGTGTCGCCCAGGTAATCGAGGCCGGCCTCGACTTTCTGGCGTTCATGATGGCCCAGCAGGGGATACCTGCCGTGCAGCCTGTCGGCGGTGGCCAGAAGCCGCGATTCCAATTCCACGACGCGGTCGGCCTCGAGAACCACCCTTCGGGTTCCTCCCGCGGGTATCTCGATCAACTGCCCGGACGACAAGCCGGTGGCGATCCAACGGGCGGCATCCTCCATCGGCATGCCTGCATCACGAACAAGGGCGCCGGCCGAGACACCGCCAAAGCCCGCGAACCAGCAGGCCATGCGGCAACGGGCATCGGCATCGTGGCCCGCCTGCTTTTCGAGGTGCTCGAGGTCTTCGACATGCCTGCGCCGGATCTTCCGGGCGGTTGGTTGAATCACCCGGCCGCCGCCCAAGGTGGTGCGTCCCGAGGCATCGCGCAGAACCACCGCTTGTCCCCATGTGGCGGTGATTGGCGACTCAACAAAAAGCTGGGCCAAGGCCTCGTCGCCCGGCGCCACGCGGTCGCAGTCGAGCAGGGAGAGGGTGGCCAGGCATTCGGAGGTGCCTAGGTGCATGCGGAGTTGCTGCCGGTGCCTCAGGGGGCGGGGCGCGTTGGCCAAGGCGCGGACGCGCAACGAAACGACACGGGAAGGCACAAGAAGGCCGGGCGAGGCGACTTCCTGGCCGCGGACAACCTCCTCATGCCTGACGCCGGCGAGGTTGAGCGCGGCGCGCATTCCGGCCGAAACGCTTTCGGAGGGCTTGTCGTGCCGGTGGATGGCGCGCACACGCACCGATTGGCCCGATGGCAGCCATGAGACTTCATCGCCCACCCTCACGGCTCCCGACATCACGGTTCCGGTGACCACGGTGCCGTGCCCTTGAACCACGAAACTGCGGTCGATGGCCATCCGGAACCAGCCGGGGTCCATCGAGCGGGGGTTTCCCGCGCAATCGTCGCAGGCGCGCACCAAGGCGTCGCGGAGTTCCCCCAAACCCATTCCGGAACTGGCGGATGTGTGCACCAAAGGGGCGTTTTCAAGGAAGGAACCGCGAACCAGTTCCCGCACCTCGAGTTCCACAACTTCCCGGGTGGTCTGGTCGACGAGGTCGCACTTGGTGAGCGCGATCACTCCGTGCCGAAGGCCAAGCAGGCGAAGGATTTCCAGATGTTCGCGGGTTTGCGGCATGATCGAGTCGTCGGCGGCGACGACCAGCATGGCCAAGTCGAAGCCCGTGGCGCCGGCCAGCATGTTGCGGATGAACCGCTCATGGCCGGGCACATCCACCACGCCCAGTTGATAACCGGGTAATTCAAGTCTCGCGAAGCCGATGTCAATGGTGATGCCCCGGGCCTTTTCCTCGGGCAACCGGTCGCAATCGATGCCTGTGAGGGCCCGAACCAGAGAGGTTTTTCCATGGTCGATGTGCCCGGCAGTGCCGAGGATCAACGACCGTGTCACCGTGGTGCTCATGAAATGTATTGTAAACCGCCATGCAAATCGTTGGGATGTGGTGTTGGCAAGGAGGCTGGATCCATGATTGGCGTGAAATTGGCTCCCAAGGCATTCCTGGATCATGTCGCTGGCATGGCCGGGCGTCTCGACCCCGCCCAGGTGCAAGCCTTGGGGGATGCGGTGGCCGAATGTTACGACCATGACGGCACCGTGTTCGTGATCGGCAACGGCGGAAGCGGATCGAACGCCTCGCACCTCTGCGAGGATCTCAACAAGGGTTCCCTGCGGCGGGCCGATTTCGACGACCCTTCCATTCGCCGCATCCGCGTGATGTCGTTGACTGATTGCACCCCGGCCATCCTGGCCTGGGGCAATGACGAGGGATATGACCGCATTTTCCTGGAGCAACTCAAGAACTTCGCCCGGGCGGGCGACCTACTGATCGCGATCAGCGGTTCGGGAAACAGCCCGAACATCCTCCGCGCTGTCGAATGGGCCAAGTTGAATCGAGTCAAGACTTTCGGAGTCACCGGGTACGATGGCGGCAAGCTCAGGCCGCTGGCCGACCAAGGCTTGCATGTCGATTCATGGGACATGGGTGTCGTGGAGTGCCTTCACCTGATCGCGTTCCACTGGGTGGTTGACGACATGCACCGACGCATCGGCCTAAGGAATGTTGCGCCCGAAAAAGCCGTGCTCGATTCACGCCTGGGCGTTTGAGGGGGCGACGAAGCGCTTCCGGATTCCTATGCTTCTCCAGAATGCATTGCGAACAACCGGAGGCATGGGATGGTCGGAAGGCTGGCGCTTGAAAACGGGTGCGTTTTCACGGGACGGGCGTTCGGAGCCCCCGGCCGCAGCGTCGGGGAAGTCGTTTTCAACACCAGCATGATGGGATACCAGGAAATCCTGACGGATCCATCCTATTGCGGCCAAATCGTCACCATGACCTACCCCCACATTGGCAATGTGGGTGTCAATGACGAGGACTTGGAATCCGGCCGTGTCCACGCGAGGGGTTTCGTGGTCCGGGACCTCTCACCGATGGTGAGCAACTACCGTTCCCAAGGCGATTTGGCGAGCTATCTCCAACGCGCCGGCGTGTTCGGCATCGAGGGAATCGACACGAGGGCCCTGGTGCGAATGCTGCGCACCGGTGGCGCCATGCGCGGGGTTCTTTCAAGCGGGGATGAATCGGCGGCTCAACTTGTCGAGATCGCCCGCAACAGCCCGTCAATGGCCGGAAGCGACCTGGTGAAGGAGGTCACCCCCCGGGCCACCTATCAGTGGGTTGATGGCTTCACCAACCCCCTGGTCACCTACCTTCCCGCCCATGCGCCCAAAAAGTCGGTCGTGGCGATCGACTTCGGAATGAAGCGCAACATCCTCCGGTGCCTCACCCAGGTGGGATGCGCCGTGACGGTGCTTCCCGGCACGGCCACGACCGAACAGGTTTTGGCCCTCAACCCCGATGGCGTGTTCCTTTCCAATGGTCCTGGCGATCCCGCCGCCGTCACCTACGCGATCGACGCCATCCGTGGCCTCATCGGCAGGAAACCGATGTTCGGCATCTGCCTGGGGCACCAGCTTCTTGGTTTGGCGCTGGGGGCCAAGTCATTCAAGCTCAAGTTCGGACATCGTGGCGGGAATCACCCGGTGCGCCAATTGAGCACCGGCAAGGTGGAGATCACCAGCCAGAACCACGGTTTCGCGATCGACCCCTCGACCCTTCCCGGGGATGTGGAGGTGAGCCACATCAACCTCAACGACAACACGCTCGAGGGCATGAGGCACAAGAAGCATCCCGTCTTCTCGGTGCAGTACCATCCCGAGGCTTCCGCCGGACCCCACGATTCAAGCTACCTGTTCCTTGAGTTTGCCCGACAACTGGGGATTGAAGGCTGAGACCAGCGCGGTTCGTCGCAAGGGCATGGGTTTCAGGGCAAAAGCT
>JAGWVO010000633.1 GCA_018970845.1 Planctomycetota bacterium | reverse complement strand
CCCACAATAGCCCCGTCGTCAGGGCCGGCATCTGGCCCTTTTCCTTGAGCCTGTCGAACACCTGCTCGAACTTGGGAACGAAGAACAGGATCAGCACCAAAAGAATCACGGTTCCAAGCCCGGCAAGCACGGCCGGATATGCCATGGCGCCTATCACCTTGGCCTTCATGTCCTCCTGATGCTCGGTGAAATCGGCGATGCGGCGGAGGACATCCTCGAGGAACCCGCCCTCCTGTCCCGCCAGCACCATGCTCACGGCCAACTCGCCAAACACCTTGGGATGCTTGCCCATCGCCTGGGCCAATCCCGTGCCATCGGCGACGCTGGTTCGCACCTCCTTGAGGACAAACTGCAAGGCCGGGTTGGAGGTTTGCCGTTCCAGGAGTTCCAGGCTGCGAAGCAAGGGAACGCCCGCTTGGAGAAGGTCGGCCAACTGGGAGAAGAACGCGGCCAACACACGGGCGTTGACGGACTTCCCCTGCCCGGGGGGCGCTGTCTTGAGGGCTTCCAGCCTCAGCGCCATCATCCCCCGGGAATCCAACTGGGCCAACGCCTCCCTTTCGCTCCCGGCGGAAACCACGCCGGTGGACCTTTTGCCACCCGCCAACGCCACATAGGAGTAATCCGGCATGAACGGAGTCCTCAGAGCACGATGTCGCCCGCCGTCACGCGGCAGACCTCATCCAGCGTGGTCATCCCCGCGAGCACCTTGCGCCAACCGTCCTGCCGAAGGGTGACCATGCCTTCCTTGAGCGCCTGCTGACGGATGCGCATGGCGTTTTCCCGGGCGACGATCAACTCGCGCAAGGGATCGCTCGCCACGAGCAACTCGAACAACCCAAGCCTTCCGCGGTAACCCGACTGGCGGCACGACCTGCAACCGGCACCCTTGAAAAGGGTCAGCCTGCCGCCGGCGCCGGGGAAGTCGGGAGGAACGTCCGAGGCGTCCGGCTCATACTCCACCTTGCATTCCTTGCAGATGGTCCGCACCAGGCGCTGGGCCATCACTCCCTCCACCGTGCTTGAAACCAGGAACGGTTCAATCCCCATGTCGATCAGGCGGGTGAAGGCGCTCGGCGCGTCGTTGGTGTGGAGGGTGCTGAACACCATGTGCCCCGTGAGCGACGCCTGGATGGCGCTTTCGGAGGTCTCAAGGTCGCGCATTTCACCGATCAGGATCACATCCGGGTCGTGCCTCAGGATGCTCCTGAGAGCCGCGGCGAAAGTCAGCCCGATCTTGGACTGGGTCTGGATCTGGCTGATGCCCGGCTGCTGATATTCGACCGGATCTTCCACGGTGATGATTTTCGTGGTGTCGTCCTTGATTTCGTTGAGGGCGCTGTAAAGGGTGGTCGACTTGCCCGAACCGGTGGGCCCCGTCACGAGCACGATGCCGTGCGGCCGGTCGAGGATCTGCTTGAACAGCTTGTAGGTGTCGGGCAGCATCCCGACGCTCACAAGGTTGAACACCATGCGCCCCTTGTCCAAGAGGCGCATGCAGATGCCTTCGCCGTGAACCATCGGGATGATGCTGACGCGTACATCGATTTCCCTGCCCTGGACACGCATCTTGATGCGGCCGTCCTGCGGAAGCCTTTTTTCGGCGATGTTGAGCCGCGCCATGATCTTGAGGCGGCTGATGATGGCCGCCTGGAAACGGCTGATCTCGGGTGGAAAATTCTGGGTTTGCAGGATGCCGTCGATCCGGTAACGGATTTTCAGGCCATGCTCCTCGCACTCGATGTGGATGTCGCTGGCCCTTTCGTTGGCCGCCTCGATCAGGATCTCGTTCACCAGCTTCACGACCGAGGCTTCCTGCGCCATCCGCGCCGCCTCGGAGTC
>JAGWVO010000088.1 GCA_018970845.1 Planctomycetota bacterium | reverse complement strand
GGCCCGTCCCGCTCGATCCTCGCGCTTCGCAAGGGCGGCTCAAAGGCCTACACCGACGCCTTCAGCGCCGGTATCCTTTCCGCCATGAGGGCGAGTGACAATGTCGCCGTCATTACCGCCGCGATGTGCCAGGGCAACAAGCTCGAGAAGGTTCGCGAGGAGTTCCCTGCGCGTTTCTTCGATGTGGGCATCTGCGAATCGCACGCCGTGGCTTTCGCCGCCGGCATGGCCAAGGCCGGCGCACGCCCGATCGTTGACATCTATTCCACCTTCCTGCAAAGGTCGTTCGACCAGATTTTCCAGGAAGTGGCGCTGCAAAACCTGCCGGTGACCTTCTGCCTCGACCGGGCCGGCCTCACCGGGCCCGACGGTCCCACCCACCATGGGACTTATGACATCCCGTACATGCGACTGTTCCCCAACATGGTCGTGATGGCGCCCGGGGACGAGGCCGACGCCCGGCCGATGCTCGAGCTGGCGCTCGAACACCCCGGCCCCGCCTCCATCCGCTACCCCAAGGCCAACCTTGAACTGGTCGAAAGGTCTGTCGCTCCATTGGAAATCGGGGTCTCGGAGGTCATCGATTGGGGTGACGATGTCATCCTCATCGCCTTCGGCACGCTGCTTTCCGAATGCGTCAAGGCGGCGTCAATCCTCAGGTCGCAAGGACTTTCCGTGGGTGTCGTCAACGCCCGATTCTGCAAGCCGATCGACAGGTCGACCCTTTCCAAGGCCATATCCGAGGCGGCCGTTGTGATCACGGTCGAGGAAGGCACGCTCGAGGGTGGCTTTGGATCTGCGGTCCTCGAGATGGCCAACTCCGAGGGGCTCGACTCACGCCATCTCCGCCGCCTCGGACTCCCCGACCGTTTCGTCGAGCACGGGGAAAGGAACGAGCTTTTGGAATCCCTCGGGCTTTTGGCCGAGGGGATCGCTTCCACGGCCCGCGAATGCCTGGGCCGGCATGCACCCGCGCGCTTGGCCGAGGCGACCGAAACCGGACGATCCACCATGTCCAACCGGGAGTCCGACCGCCGTGCGACTGCTCGTCCTCGGTAATGCCGGAAGGCCGGGCGTGCTCGAGGCGGCGCGCGACCTTCGGCCATGGCTTGAATCCCTCGCCAAGGTTGTGGTTTTCGACCTCGAACAGAAAGTCGATCTCAGCTCCGTCAACGCCGACCTGACCCTTGTGCTCGGGGGTGACGGGGCCATTCTTCGCGCCGCAAGGCAGATGGGGTATCGCCAGCGGCCCGTCCTGGGCGTGAATCTTGGCCGGCTGGGATTCCTTGCCGACCTCTCCGTCAGCGCCCTGCGTTCGGCGCTTCCCGGCGTGCTTAGGGGCGACTTCCGCACCACCCGCCATGTCATGCTCGAATGCCTTGTCCCGAGGCACCACGAGCATCCGATGCTCTTCCTCAACGACATCACCATCACCAACGGCCCGCCTTTCCACATGCTCGGTATCGACCTCATGGTGGGCCATGAGGCGGCATCCCGTTATTCATGCGACGGACTGATCGTGAGCACCCCAGTCGGGTCTACGGCCCACAGCCTTTCCGCCGGCGGACCGATTCTGGGCCAGGAGATCGAGGCGCTGGTGATCACTCCGATCTGCCCCCACGGCTTGGGAAGCCGACCTCTTGTGGACAGCACCAGCAAGGAATACAAGCTTTTGCTGTCCCATGGCGAACAGGGCGCCATGCTCGTGGTCGATGGCCAGCAATCGATCCCACTCAAGCTCGGCCACGAGGTCGTGGTTCGTCGGGCGCCTGTCGATTTCCAATTGATCAAGGTTCCGGGGCAGGGTTTCTACCAAACGCTGCGGGAAAAACTGAATTGGGGCACCACCCCGAATTACCGGCCTGAATCTCCTCCCGCGTGAATTCCCCCGCATCTGCTTTCCCGGGGCGGACGAAACGCTAAAATCAATTCAAATCAATCCCTTCGTCGGGTCGGCTCCATGACCAACCTTGTTTTCATCATCGTGCTTGCCCTTTTTCAGGGCCTCGCGTCCATTCCCTGGTTGTTCGCGCTCGAGGTCATTGATTTCTCCACGAAGTCGTCCCGCGGCAAATCGATGGGTCTCCTAGGCCAGATTCTTGGTGGCTGCGTGGTGATTTTGGCCCCCGTGCTCTGGATCGGCGGCGGTGAAACCGTCGCCCGATTTTATGGAACGATCCTCCAAATTCAGGTGGTGATGGGCGTTGGCCTGCTAGCCCCAATGGCCATCGCGCCCCTTTGGCCCAAGGGTGCCTCTATCGCATACGCCACCCAGAGGGAGGCGACGCGCCAGCCATTGTTTTGGCTGATTGTTTCGGGAGGTTTTCTCGTCCTTGTGGTGTCGCTTGTGCTGCCCTACTTCACCTATGGCGAAGATTACAAAATGATGTACGAGCTTGGCTTCGACATCGTTCTTTTTGCCACCATGGTGTTCGCGGCCCTGCTGGCGAGCATTTCCGTCAACGAAGACATCGAGGGCCGCACCGCCCTGACGATCATCAGCAAGCCGCTTTCGAGGCGCGACTTCCTGCTTGGCAAGTTCGCCGGCATCGAATTATCGGGCTTTCTCCTGCTGTTCGTGCTGGGAACCATCTTCCAACTGTTCCTTCTTTTCAGGCAGGGCATTGAGCGGATGGATCCGGTGCCCGACCCGGCGTGGGTAGCCAGCGCGATCGACCGATTCAATCTTGGCGGGTCCGCCGAGTCGCTGCTCAAGGGCTTGGCCGGTTGGCTGGCCCTCACCGCCGAGGTCCTTCCGAGTTTGGTGTTGTGCCTTTGCCAGGTGTCGATCATCACGGCGATTTCGGTGGCCTTGGCCACGCGTTTCCCCATGATGGTGACGCTGCCGGTGATCGCGACCATTTTCTTCCTGGCCCACCTGGCTCCGGTTCTGGTTTCAACGGTGGGCGGGGCAGGCGATGCCGCGGGCACTGGCGTCGCCCAAATGTTGAAGTTCACCGTCGGCGCCTTTCATGCCGTGCTTCCCGACCTTGAATTGTTCCGGGTGAACATCGCGATCCTGGGCGACACCCAACTTACCGTCAGCGGTTATTGGCTCCATGTCGGTTGGTCCGTGGTTTACGCCGTCATCTACGCCAGCGTTCCGCTGCTGATGGGCCTTGTGCTTTTCGAGGGACGCGACCTCGGCTGATTCCGTGGCCGCCACACCGGGCGGGGAGTTCACCATGGAAGCCACAAATCCAAGCGCGGAATCAGCCCAGGCGATGTACAGGCGGGCGATGCGGTTCGTCGAGTTCGAGCCTTGGCCCCAGCGTTTTGCCATCGTCTTGAGTTCACTTGCCGCCATTCCCGTGGTGCTGTCCATTCTCGTTCTCTCGCGCACCGTTTCCCTGTGGCTTGACTCGACCGCCCCGGGAAACCTGTTTCGGCACTGGGGAAGGCACGGGGGGCCCGTGGTTTGGCCCGTGATCGACCGCCTTGCTGACGAAAGCGGCCCCAACCAACTGATCGCCGTGGTGATCATGGTTGCCGGACTTGGCTTTTCGTGGGCCATCTTGTACTGGCTGGGTGAATGGTTTGCCGGCCGGGCAGCGGCGCGCACCGGGGAACGCCTCAGGCTCGCCGGTTTCCACCAGGCCATGCGGCTTGGCGCGTTGTCTCCGCTTCCTGATGACTTGGCACCGTCCCTCGACCGCGGGGTTGAGGCGGTGCAGGTGGCGTTGCGGCGTTCACTTGCAGGACTTCCAAGGGCCGTCACCGGCCTGTTCCTTGCTCTGGCCATGGCGCTTGTTCTCTCGCCTTGGTTCGCCTTGCTTTCGATTTCCGCCACATGTCTGGCCTGGAGCCTTGCCAAGGCCTGCCTCGCCGTCGGACGCGCCCGTTCCAAGGCTGAGGAAAGGCAACTCGCCGAATCGCTGGGCAGGCTCGGAAAAATCGTCCACGACATCCCGGCGATCAAGGCCCAAGGACTTGAAAGCCTGGCCCGTGACATCATCGACGGCGAGCTAGCGGCATCCGCCGCCCACCAGGCCGCCCAACGCGGATTCTCAACCATGGGTCGTGCCGCCGCCACACTGGCGGCGGGAGGAGTGCTGATCGGCTGGCTGTTTGCCGGTTTTCATCTTGTGGAAAGTGGAAGGATCGGGCTTGCCGACCTTGTTTTTCTCGGCATGTGCCAGCCCGCATTGGCCCACTGGTTCGTTGGACTCAGCCGATCACGGGAAGCTGATCGACGGGCTTCCTCGGCGGCGCGCGGCCTCTTCCAGTTCCTCGACCAGCGCGGCAAGGTGCGGCAAGTTCCCGGCGCTCATTCACCCGGTCCCCTGTCGCAGGGACTGGAATTCGACCATGTGAATGTCCGATCCGCTGGCAAAACCTTGCTGCGCGATTTTTCAATGGTGGTTCCGGCGAAGGCCAAGGTGGCCCTCGTGGGTGGCACCTGCCAGGAGAAGAGGGCCCTGCTGGGACTGGTGGCCCGACTGGCCGACCCCGAAAAAGGCGAGATCCGCTGGGACGGAATCAGCCTCAAGCTTTGTGGAATCGAACCATTGCGCGCAGCGACGGGATGGGTGGTGGCGCCTTTTGTCGTCGTGGGCGGAACCGTCGGTGAGAACATCCTCGCCGGCAGGGAAAAGCTGACCGAAGCCGATGCCGATGCCGTTTCCCGGGCCACCCACCTCGACCGGTTCACCAGGGCCCTTCCCGAGGGCAAGTCCACCCGCGTTGGCCATGGCGGCGCGGAGTTGCCGCCGCTGGCGGCTTACCTTGTGGCCCTCAGCCGCGCGATTGTTGGCAATCCATCGCTCCTCGTCGTGGAAGAACCCGACATTGAAACCAGCGAAGATGACCGGGCCCTTCTCGACGACGCGCTCCTCCGCGCCTTCGAGGAACGGACCGTTCTCCTGGCGGCGCGCACCTTGAGGATGATCGCCTCATGCGACGCCGTTGTCATGATCGACCATGGAAGCGTCGCGGCGCACGGCAGCCACGCCGACCTCATGGCCAAGAGCGCCATGTACCGCGATCTGGTTCACCGCGATCTTTCCGGGTCGCTTTCAGGAAAGTGAACTCAGCCCCGCCAATCTCCCAAGAGCGGGAAGATCTCCCTTTGGAGTTCCCCACCGGTGACATGGACCTGTCCGGCGCCATCGACAAACACATTCACCTCGGACCTGATGCCGAATTCGGGGAAATAAACCCCCGGCTCGATGGAAAAGCAGGTGCGCCTCAGCACCGTGCGTTCCTCGCGGGTTTCCAGGTTGTCCATGTTGGCGCCGTTGCCGTGAGTCTCCCGTCCGATGCTATGCCCGGTGCGGTGACAGAAAGCCGAACCGAAACCGGCCGCCTCGATCACGCCCCGCGCGGCATCATCGACCTGCCATCCTTTGAGGGTTTCACCCCTGGAGAACGCCGAACGCACCCGGTCGATGGCCGCGTCACGGGCCCGGGCCACGAGGTCGAACATGGTCCGGTATGGTTCGGGGACGACTTTTCCCAGAAATCCCATGCGCGTCAGGTCGCTGTAAACGCCGCGGGGATGATCACGACGGCCCCACAGGTCGACCAGCACCAGGTCGCCTTGGCGAATCACTCCGTCGGCGCCCGGAACTGGAGCGTAATGCGGGTCCCCCGAATGGGGGCCCACCCCCACGATGGGGGGATGGTCGGTGACAACGCCATGGGCGGCGAAATGGTCGAGGATCACTTTCTGAACCTCGGTCTCGCGCACCTCTCCGCCCGCGCCAACGATCCTGGCCATATGTCCGAAAGCCTTGCCGTAGGCCGAATCGGTTACCTTGGCAGCTTCGAGATGAAGGGCCCATTGCTCGTCATCCCAGCGGGATTCAAACCACTGCACCAGGTCTCCAGAAGAGACAACCTCCACCCCGGCCGACCTTACCACCTCGACAGTGCCAGCATCCACGCGACTGATGTAGGGAATGGCGTTGCGCGGGCTGTATTCCATGGCCACACGGCGGCATCCCGACAGGAGGCTCCTGATTCCGTCTTCAAGCTCGCCGTAGCGCAGGTAGATCGTCCTCTCACCAGGCAACCCATCCAGCGCGCCCGTTTCGATTCGGTGCACGAGTTTCCTGGGTTCGCCCTTGGCGGGAACGAAGTAGAACCAGCGCCGGCTCAAAAACCTGTCCGCCGGCAATCCGAGCACCCGGCGGGCCAGCGGGTTGCTGAAACGGAAGTCGTGGAGAAGCCAGCCGTCGATTCCCTCAGCCCTGAGCCTTTCCTGGCATTCATCGATTCGCATCGCGATAACCCTCTCAAAGCACTTATTTTTATGAAATCATTTCTCCCTGAAGCGGAAAACCTCGTCTAAACCTGCCTGAGCATTGGGCGAGCCAAATCCTGGCCCTTGAAAGAGGCCGATCACCGTGGGGCAAAAACCAAAGCGTCGCGTCCTTGATTTTCCAGAAACCAAGGTTTCCCCATCTCCATGCGTTTGGCGCATCAATTCCATGGCCGTCTCATGCCTGCAAATCCAAGGCAATGGCATGGCGGGAACCCCTCCTTGGTCGTCAAGCTCAAGCCGTAGCTTTACGCGACCAATTTAGCAGTTTGGCGAGGGTGGCGCGCTGACGATTGACGAGTTTGACCGCGGCTTGGTTTTCATTGCCGGGCAAGACATGACGATCAACAACCGCCTCAAACCGGCGCGCCCGCAAGGCATCTCCTGTATTCTTGGATCGCGGAATACTGATTGGGGTGCGAATCCATGACCGACGGTGACATCGACACCTGGTGGCCTGGCGACGATGGCTTGCTCTCGCTTCGCGATCCACGCCATCCGTTTCACTCGGAACACATGTCGATGGCGCTGGAGGAGGCCCGCGCCGCCATGGCCGAGGACGAGGTGCCCGTGGGAGCCGTGGTCGTTTCCCTTGACCGGGGCGTCATCGGCCGGTCCGGCAACCAGCGCGAACGCCTCAAGGATCCCACGGCCCACGCCGAAATGCTTGCCATAACGCAGGCTTCCGCCGCGCTTGGTTCTTGGAGGCTCGACCGCTGCCTGCTTTATGTCACCCTTGAGCCATGCCCCATGTGCGCCGGCGCCATCGTCCTGGCGCGAATGCCGTGGGTCGTTTATGGATGCACCGACCCGAAAGCCGGCGCCTGCGAATCTCTGTTCAACATCACCAACGATCCGCGGCTCAATCACCGCGCCACCGTCATCGGTGGCGTTTTGGCTGATGACTGCGGATCCATCCTCACCGCGTTTTTCCGGGAAAAGCGCCGAATGGGCAAGAAGTAGGAGATGCCGGTTGTGTCGACGGTAACGGCCGGAACGGTTTGGCAAGTACCCCGAACTTCCCGCCAGCTTCAACAATCCGGTGGAGCATGCTAGGTTTGCCATGATGCCCGAAATCCGCCCATGAGGTGGCCATGACGAACCTTTTCAATCGCGCAGGCCGGATGGCGATCGGATCGATGGTCCTGCTGTTGATGCTCATTGGTCAGGTCGCGGCCCAGAATATTTCCCGTTCCCACCTGCACACCCATCCCACCCTCCCTGAACCCGAACGACTGGCACGCCATAACCTTGTGGTGCAATGGACCGCGCAACTGCCCACCTTCAACATGAAGGATGCCATCCACGACATCCATGTGCTGGGAGTCTCGGAGGATCACTCCTCCGAACAACTGTTGGTGCAGCTCAAGAGCGGAACCGTGGCCTTGTTCGATGCGGAATCTGGCAAGCAACTCTGGCTGGCGAATCCCGAGTTTTCCTATCAGGTGGTCTGGCCCGTCACCTGGAACCGCCACAGCATTTTCTGCCAAGCGAAAAACACGCTGTACGCCTTCGAAAGGGAAACCGGCAGGCTGCAGTTCAAGCAGCAAATACCGGATATCCAGTCGGCGCCCCCGCTTGCCAGCGACATCCACATGTTCATCTCCGACGAGCGGGGTTATCTCAAGGGCTATGAATTGCCCCCCTTTGACCGTACGGGAGTCCGATACCGCAACTTGGCGCTTCTGAGGGACCGTGACAGGCGCAGAGCCGAACTCCTCAAGCCTGCGGTCGAGCCCAAGGCCGATCCGGAAAAGCAGCAGGAAATGCCCAAGGACAAGGACGCGGCGGAACCCAAGGAGGAGATGCCGGCCGCCAAGGCTCCCCCCAAGGCGGACCCGGGTCGTCCGGACCGCATGCGCGACGAAGCCAACGCTCCTGTCAGCCGGAACAACCCCGCCGATGCGCGCTACATGGCCCTCAATGACGAACCAAACATGGTTCCGGTCTGGTCGGCGGCCGTGGGTCAACCGATTTCGTTCAGGCCCATCCAAGGCGAAAATAGCTTGTTTGTGGCCCTGAACCTGCTTCCCGAAAACCTCGCCTTTGGATCGAGCCTGGCGAACAACCTCACGGGAGTCCAGGGAGGAGCGTTCACCCTCGACAAGGCTGAAAGGAATGGCCGGCCGGCCGAAATCACGGGTGATCCTGTTCCCAACACCCCGTTCCTTGTCACAAGGGGCAAGTTCGTGGCGCCGCCAACCCGTTTCCAGAACATCGCCTATGTCGCCGACGACATCGGCACCATCACTGCCTGGGGAATTGAAACCAATGGCCAGGCCTGGCGGGCGAACATCGGCGGTCCGGTCAACAGGCCGCTCATGGTCACCGAATCGGAAGTGTATGCGATGGGCGAACGCGTGGGCCTCTGGCGCCTCGACAGGGCCACGGGATCCGCGACTTGGAACATCAGGCATGGAAACGGCTCGATCGGCTACTTGCCGGAAGCCACCCGCGTGCTCACGGTGGGCCCAAGGGTGATTTACGCCACGGACCTTGCCAACCGGCTCATGGTCGTCGACAGGCAGACGGGACTGCGGTTGGGATTGCTTGACACCTCCGGCTGGGTTGTGCCGGTTCTCAACAACCAAACCGACAGGCTCTATCTCGCCGCCAACGATGGCAGCATCGCATGCCTGCGCGACCGCGATTCCAAAGGCGTTTTTCGGCACAACCCCGATGACCGCAAATTGGAAATCAAGAGCCGCACCCTCCGCAAGATGCTGGCCGAGTTGCGCGAAAAGTTCGGGCGAACCCTCTCCGTGAGCCCAAGGGCCTTCCAAAGCGTCGGGATGGAGGTGCCGTACGACAAGGAGATCATGGCCGACGACATGGCAGGGCTGGACATCAGCGCCCAAGTGCGACAACTGCTGCGAAAAATCGGATGCCGCATCGAAACTGTCGGAGGTGAGGAGTTTGTGCTTCCATTACGGAGCGTGCCACTTGAAGCTCCACCCATGGAGGAGAAGGCGCCTCCCGCTGAGAACGCCAAGCCCAAGGAGGAAAAACAGTAGGTCAATTCTGCCAGAACATGACCTGCTCATACCAGTGGCGGGTGCCAAGCGTCGGGTTCTTCGCGAGGTATTCGGCCCATCCCGCGGCATCCTTGGGCCCTCGATGCCTTGTGATCTTTTCCATCGACTGCCTGGCCTTGTCCAAAAGCGCGATGTCCTTTTCCTTGCGCATGATCTCCACCAGGGCGGCGGCCACCTTGGCCTCGGGATAGTTGGCCAATCCCCTCACGGCCGCCATGCGCTCGTCAACTTTCATCTGCCTGTCCTGCTCGGCGCCCACGGCCACCGGTTCAAGAGCCACCTTGAGAAGCAGGTCGAGTCCCTCGGGACGGCCCCCATGGCCAAGGGCCTCGAGCGCCTGAATTCGTACCACCGAGGCGATCTCTGGACTGAACGAGCCGGCCCGGTAATAGGATTCCTTGATGCCCTCCACAATCCGCGGATCGTGGAAATTGCGCATCGATTCCAAGGCGCGAATCCGGCAAAGCGCCTGTCTCTCACCCGTGGCTGAATCTACGAGAACACGCACCACCGTATCCTGCTCCGCCGGAGTGCCTCCGTGGCGCGCCGGTTCGGTCAGCCTTGAAAGCGCCCGCGCCCGCTTGTCTCCATCCTGGGAGGTCTCAAGAACCTGCAGGGGAGGGGGAGAGGGGCTGAACATCTCGTTGAATTTGAATTCCCTGCTGGTCACATCATCCCAAAGGGTGGCGCAGCCCGGCCCCGCCAGCAGGCCGCCGGCCAGCGCGGCACCGAGCCAACCCGCCCCCGGCCAACGGCCTTTTCCACTTTCGCCAACTGTCGCCATCGAAGCATCTCCAGCCACCCTGGTCCATGGCCCGGCGAGGCGATAGCTTGGTTCCTCCCATCCGATCAAGGCCAAGATGCCAATCCGCCAGCCGCGGTTTGCTGAGATCCAGAAAAAAAGCTATAGAAAGTTTGGCTATTTTCGCTCGCATCCTTGGATGGTTTCCATGTCCGAAGTCTCCGCCCAAACAATTGCCCACACCATCGCAAAGCACCAGCTGGCAAGCCAGGACATCGTCCGGGCCGCTTTTGCCCGCCACCCCGACAGCACCGGCAAGGCCATCAACCACATCGTCAAGTCGGGCGCGCTGACGCCGTGGCAGGCCACCAGGCTTTTGACCGGAGAACCCCATGGTTACCGGTTCGGCCCTTATGTGATGCAGGATCGGGCCGGTTCCACCCCAATTGCCAGAATCTTCAAAGCCCTCGACACGCGATCCGGCACGCTGAAGCGCATCATCGCATTCAGGAGACGCCACACGGCAGATAACAGGCAGGTCGAGGCCCTGCGGATCGCGGTTGAACCCTTGGTGGGGTGGGAGCATCCTCACACCGTCAACTATCTGCAACTTGGATATGAACCGCATGAGGGCCAGCATTACCTCGTCACGGATGTTCCACCCTCGGCAAGCCTGAAAAGCCATCTCATGGAAAACGGGCCCCTCGAACCGACTGCCGTACTAACGATTTTGGAGCAGGCGGCAGGCGCGTTGGTTGGCGCGGTGGGCCGCAAGGCAGCTCACCGCGATCTCGGACTCGACACGATCCTGATGGAAAATTCCGAATCAGTCAGGATCGACTTGTGGGGATGGCCTGCCTGCTTTCCGTTCACCACCACCTCGGACTCAACCGACAGGCGCAGGCTCTACATGGCGCTTTCAGAGTCCTCCCGATTATCGGAAAGTGATATCCGCAACGACATTTTTTTCCTGGGTTGCGCGATGCATGAGGCCCTAACCGGCAAGGATCCGCTTGGCGGTTCGGGCGCCCCTCCCCTCGACAAGCTTGATTCGATGGTGCCGCTGGGCAATGACGAACTGCCAAACCAGCCAAGGATGGTGCGCCTGATCCAATCGATGGAGAGTCGGGCCGTGGAAAACCGCTGTCCATCCCCCATGGCCCTGCTCGATGAGGTTCGGCAAGCCCGCAGGGCGATGGCCGCGCCGGCAACCGGTTCCGCAGTCGGCACCACCGTCTTTGTTCTGGAAGACCAGTTGGAACTCCAGGATGTCATCCGTGAACGATTCCGGGAATACGGCTATCGGGTGTTCATCGCCGCCGACCCGGCAAGGGCAATGGAACGCTATTCATCGACTCCTTTTGATGCCGCAATTGTAGATGTCGGCCACTTGGGTGTCGGAGTTCTCGACCTTGTCGACGAGTTGCGCGACGCGTCCAAAAGGTCCGGCCAGCGCCTGAGACTCGTTCTCCTGCTTGACGCCAAGCAGGCCCACTTGGAACGCGACTACCGCGACGAGGCCGATGTGAAGGCGTTGGTCCGGCCCTTTTCCGTGGGGCGAATCCACCGGACCTTGCAAGCCATGGGATGAAACAGCCTGAAGGCGGGTA
>JAGWVO010000087.1 GCA_018970845.1 Planctomycetota bacterium | reverse complement strand
CAGCTGCAACCATGGTTGCCACATGCCTTTTCCGGTGTCGATCGCCCAACGGAACCCACCCCGCATCCGGTACCAAGGCCGTGGAATTTCCTGAAAGGATAAAAACCCCTCGCAACTGGCCCTTGTCCACGATTGGAAACGGGAAGTCGGGGGCCTCAAGGCCGCGAGTCCCCGTCAGACTGTCCGATAAGAATGCGATCATGGATCCCTTGGACTGGAAAGCCAAGTCCGGGAATGTTCCATTGAAGTCATTCTCGCGGCCCCGAAATGGGGTATTGTGTTGGAAGATCCCGCCTCACTCCCGCAAGGAGCCTTTCCATGGACCACGGATTCAATGGCCTGTCACGGCGGCAAATCCTCCAGGCCGGCGGGGTTGGCGCGTTGGCCATGGCCTCCCCGGGAATGGTGGCCGCCAGCGTCGATCCGGGCAAGGGCCTGCGCGGTGAGGCCGCGAAGCGTTCCTGCATTTTCGTCCTGCTTTGCGGCGGCCCGAGCCACATCGACACCTGGGATCTCAAGCCCGGCGCGCCCGCTGAAATCAGGGGGCCTTACAATCCCATTTCCACGGCCGTGCCAGGCATGCGCATCTCGGAACTGCACAGCCGGCTGCCCTCGCTGGCCCAGCACCTCACCCTCATCCGCTCGATGACGCATGTCGGAAACATCAGCAACCACTTCGACGCCATGCATCACCTGCTGAGCGGCCAGTCGGCGGCGCCGCCCGATTCACCCTATCTGGGATCTATTGTATCCCGATTGCGGCCCACGCAACGGAACTTGGCCAACTATGTCTGGCTGATCCGCTGCGTTGGAGATCCCGTCTTCTGCGCCCCGAACATCGGATCGGGCGGCCACCTCGGGGCCCAATACCAGCCGTTGTTCGTTGGAAACGCCAACAACCACCCCGCGATGCCTTCCTTCAAGCCGCCCGAGGAACTTCAGCCGGCGCTTCCCCCCGACCGGCTGGAGGAGCGAAACCAACTGCTTGGGGCGCTGGGCGCCCGCGGGGCCGATATTCCGGGCGTCCTGAGGGACTGGGACAACCTCCGCGACAGGGCGCAATCGATCGCCAGCGGACAAGGGCGCACCGTGTTCGATGTCGCGCGCGAGCCCGACAAGGTTCGCGACCGCTATGGAATGCACGCCCTCGGCCAAAACCTGCTCCTGGCCCGCCGGCTTGTCGAGGCCGGGGTCAATTTCGTCACCGTGAACGGCTGGACGGGCAACGCCCCGGGCCAAAAGGGAGGCGGCCCCCCGGCTTCAAGCTGGGACATGCACGGCAGCGAGATGGGAATGGGCAACGCCTTCGGCAACGGATCCTACGGCATGGGCTGGTGCCTTCCATGCCTTGACCAGGGTCTTTCCGCCCTCATCGAAGACCTGCGCGACCGCGGACTGCTCGAGCGAACCATGGTCGTCTGCATGGGCGAATTCGGGCGAACTCCCCGCATCAACCAACCCGACCGCATGCCTGGACGCCAGCATTGGCCCAACTGCTGGACCGCCATCCTCGCCGGCGGCGGAACCCGGGGCGGCGCCGTCATCGGCGAAACCGACAAGATCGGCGCCTATGTCAAGGATCGCCCCGTCCGTGTCCAAGACCTCGGCGCGACCATCCTGCATTCGCTGGGAATCGCCCCTGAGACGCGCCTGAGCCGCGACGGTTTCACCCGCCCGGCCAGCACCGGGGACGCGCTGCTGGACCTGTTTTGATCGGAGCGCGTCCGGAATGGACACGCTCCTGCCTGGCCATCTGTTCGCCGACTGAACTCGCCAACACGGGCCAAAGACGCATCGATCGCCAGTCGGTAGCGGCAATCATCAAAACCATCCGGCCAATCCGCGGGCGGGCATCCCCTGAGATGTCCGCCAAGCGTTTTCCCGACATTCAAGCCAACGCTCCCCGTTCTCCGTGCCATCACGGCTGGATTCCATTGGAACGGCTCTTTTAGACTTTCAGGCCACGGGCCGGTTTGCATTCGGCTTCGCGAATGGTTGGAGCCCGGGAATGGCCCCAGATCCCGTCATGCTCGATCGTGTGAATGGCCTCGCGAGGAAGATCCGCCGGTCGGTTCTCGAGCGTTCCCGCGCGGCCAATGTCGGCCATATCGGCTCGTCGCTTTCGGTGGTGGAGATCCTGGCCACCTTGTGGGGCGGCCTGATGCGCGAGGCGGGCACGCACCGTCCCGACCGCGACCGCTTCGTTCTCTGCAAGGGGCATGCCGCGTTGGCCCTTTACGCGGCGATGCACCACAGCGGAATCATGACCGCTGAAACACTGGCCACCTACTGCGCCGACGGCACCCACCTGGGGGTGCATCCCGAGGCGTGCCTCGAGGGGATCGATGTCGCGACCGGATCGCTTGGACAGGGGTTGTCGGTGGCTTGCGGCTTGGCCCATGGCCTTCGCCTGCGGCGTTCGCCCGCCCGGGTGTTCGCCCTTCTGAGCGACGCGGAGTGCAACGAGGGACAGGTTTGGGAAGCGGCGCAGTTCGCCGCGCACCACGGCCTGAGCCACCTGACGGCCATCATCGACCTCAACGGCTCGCAGGCCCTTGGGCCCACCCGCGAGGTGCTCAACCTGAGCCCCATGGCGGCGCGATGGGAGGCGTTCGGGTGGGAGGCCGTGGAAGTGGACGGCCACGACACGGCCGGCCTGGCTCAGGTGCTGGCGCCTCGCGGCGTCGGCAAGCCCCGGGTCGTGGTGGCCAGGACGGTGCTGGGCAAGGGCGTAAGGTACATGGAAGGCCAAGTCGCCTGGCACTATCTTTCGATGACGGCCGCGCAATTTGACGAGGCCATCTCCGGTCTGGAGGCGGCATGAGAAACGCGCTGGTGGACCAATTGCGCCAACTGGCGCGCGAGGATGACCGGATCTTCCTGCTCACCGCCGATTTGGGATGGAGCGTGGTGGAATCTTTCGCGGGCGAATTCCCCGACCGGTTCCTCAATGTCGGGGTCGCCGAGCAGAACATGGCCGGAATCGCCACGGGGTTGGCGATGGTGGGATATCGGCCGTTCATTTATTCGATCGCGAACTTCGCGGCCCTCAGGTGCTTCGAGCAGATCCGCAACGGTCCGGTTCTTCACCGGTTGCCCGTGTGCGTGGTCGGCATTGGCGGCGGCTACGCCTACGGCGCCGCTGGGCCCAGCCATCATGCCCTGGAGGACCTCGGCGCGTTGAGGGCCCTGCCCGGCATGCGCGTGGTGGCCCCCGCCGACCCGGCTCAGACGCGAACCGTCGTTTCCGCCGTGCTCAGGCAGGAGGATCCCGTCTACCTGCGCGTGGGCAAGGGCGGCAACGCCGCCGTGCCCGGACTCGATGGCCGATTCGCGTGGAATGAGCCGGCGATCATTCGCGAGGGAACAGACATCCTGTTCCTCGCCACCGGCGCCATGGCCTTGGAAAGCCTCGCCGCGGCCGAGTTGCTCGCGGCTCGGGGCCTTTCCGCATCAGTCGGCGTGATGGCCCACCTGCCGGCGGAATCCACGCCCGAGCTGGTCGATGTCCTGCGAAGGCACGGCACGGTTCTCACCGCCGAGGAAGGCACCCTCACCGGGGGCCTGTCCTCCTTGGTGGGCCAGGCGATCGCCCGCGAGGGGCTGGCATGCCGGCTCCTGTGCGCGGGAGTCACCGGGAGGTTGGCCGGTCCGGTGGGCTCCAGGAACCACATGCTGCAGCGACAGGGCCTCGATGCCGCGTCGCTGGCCTCGATGGCCGCGGCCCGTCTCAACCAGGCGCCGGCCGCGCGGGCGGCCTGACCTATAGCTTGGCCGGCTTCCCGGGCTGCGCCATAATCCCCAAAGAACAACAGCTTGCCGCAAGGCACCCAGGCGGGGCCCATTCGTGTCCAAGACTATTCCAGAGGAGCGGATCAAGGCGCTGAGAGCCGAGATCAACCGCCACAACCGTCTTTACTATGTTGAAGCGGCGCCGGAAATCAGCGACCGGGAATTCGACCGCCTCATGGACGAGTTGATCGCCCTTGAAAAGGCCCACCCGGAATTCGACAGCGCCGAGAGCCCCAGCCGCAAGGTGGGTGGGGCGCCGATCGACGGTTTCGTCACCGTCGTTCACCGGCTTCCCATGCTTTCCATCGACAACACCTACCAGCCGTCGGAAGTCCGGGAGTTCGACACGCGCCTGAGGAAACTCATTCCCGGCAGTCCCGTCGCCTATTCGGTGGAGCCGAAGATCGACGGGGTGGCCATCTCGCTCACCTACGAGGACGGGGTGTTCACGCGGGGGCTCACCCGCGGCGACGGCGAGAAGGGGGATGATGTCACGGCCAACCTGCGCACCGTGCGGGACCTGCCCCTGCGCCTATTGTGTGATAATCCTCCTCCGCTTTTGGAAGTTCGCGGCGAGGTTTACATGCGCCGCGACGACTTCACGCGCCTCAATGATTCTCGCCGGGCCGACAAGTTGGAACCGTTCGCCAATCCCCGCAACTCGACGGCCGGGTCGCTGAAGCTGCTCGACCCGGCGCAGTGCGCCAGGCGCAGGCTCAGGCTGTTCGCCTACGGGCTTGGCTCTTTGGAAGGAGTCCGCTTCTCCACCCACTCGGAGTCGCTGGGACGGCTCAAGGAATGGGGCTTGCCGGTCAACGGCCACATCAGGCTGGCCGATTCGGTGGACGAGGTGCTGGAAATCATCGCGGAGTGGGATGAGAGGCGGGCCAGCCTGCCTTACGACACCGACGGCCTCGTGATCAAGCTCGACGACCTCGCGGCGCGGGAGCGGGCCGGAGCCACATCCAAGGCGCCGCGCTGGGTTGTGGCCTACAAGTTCGCCGCCGAGCAGGCCGTCACGCGGCTCAAGTCGATCGACATCCAGGTGGGCAAGACGGGGGCGCTCACCCCCGTGGCGAACCTCGAACCCGTTCATCTTTCAGGCACGACGGTCTCGCGCGCCACGCTGCACAACGCCGATTACATCTCCCAGAAGGACATCCGGGTCGGCGACATGGTGGTGGTGGAGAAGGCGGGCGAGATCATCCCGTACATCTCGCGCGCGGCGCACGACCGCCGTGACGGCACGGAACAGCCGTTCGTCTTTCCAACCCAATGCCCCGTGTGCGGATCCGCCGTGGCGCGCGATGCCGACGGCGCGGTGTGGCGATGCCAGGGGCGGGAATGCGTCGCCGTGCTGAAGAGGCGGCTCAGGAGTTTCGGCGCGCGCGCCGCCATGGATGTCGAGGGCCTTGGCGAGGAGATGGTGGAACAGCTAGTCGATTCCGGATTGGTGAAGCACCTGCCCGACCTGTACAGGCTGGGCGCCGGTCAGCTCGAGTCACTCGACCGCATGGGCGAAACCTCGTCGCGAAACCTGCTGGATGGTATCGAGGCCAGCAAGGGTCGGGGCCTGGCCCGGCTGCTGGGCGGGCTTGGCATCCGCCATGTGGGCGAGACGGTGGCCGAGGCGCTGGCGGGGGCGTTCGGCGACCTCGACTCGCTGATGGCCGCCGATGAGGGGACGCTGGCCTCGGTGGAGGGAATCGGGCCGGAGCGCGCCGCGAGCCTGCGGGGCTGGCTTGCCGACCCTGAAAACCAAAAGATGCTCCTCGACCTCCGCGAACTGGGGGTGCGCGTCACCGCCGACGGCCCCAAGCGGCAACTGGTCGCGGCAATCGCCGGGAAAACCTTCGTGGTGACGGGAACGCTGGCGCGGTTTGATCGCCTGGGGATCGAGCGAGCCATCAAGGACCTGGGCGGCAAGGTCTCCGGCAGCGTCTCGAAGAAGACCGATTTTGTGCTGGCGGGAGAAAATGCCGGCAGCAAGCTCGACAAGGCCCGCGAATTGGGAGTCAAGGTGATCAACGAGGCCGAATTCGTCGCATTGGCCGGGCTTTGATCAGCCGCCAGCCTCAAGGTGCTTCCAGATGCGCCGGTGCGGCGCGCTCATCGGCAGCGCCTCCATGTCATCAGGCGCCACCCAGCGGCAAGATGAAACCCTCGCCATCGAATCCAATTCCCCCGCGAACAGGTGAATGCTCACCCGGTAGCGCGTGACCGAATGGTCGTGCCGTCCCGCCGGCCGCAATTCGGCCCCTTGGGGTGCGAGTTCCACGAGGAAGGCGCGGGCCTTTTCAAGGGGAGGCTCATCCTCGCCGATCGCGAGGTGCGGAAACTCCCACAGGCCCTCGCGCCTGCCGCCGGGCGGGCATTGGCGCAGAAACCACGCCCCCCCCGATCGCAAGGCCAGGCCCACCGACGACACCTTGGTGATGGCGGGGCGGGGCGCCTTGAGCGGAACGCGGTCGGCCATGCCGGCGGCGGCGGCGCGGCACCAGCGGCGAACCGGACAGACCAGGCAGGACGGTTTCGCCGGCGTGCACACCAGGCTTCCCAGTTCCATCAGCGCCTGGTTGTAGGCTCCGGAATCCTCGGCGGGAACCAAGCGGGCCGCGGCATCCCACAGCCAGCGGGAACATGGCGGCCTCGAGGCGTCATCCTCCAGGCCGAACACGCGGGCCAACACCCTGCGGCTGTTGGCCTCGATGATGGGAACAGCCCGGCCAAAGGCCTGCGAGAGAACCGCGTTGCGGGTGTACTCGCCCATGCCCGGCAGCGAACCCAGCAGTTCGGGATCATCGGGAACATTCCCATGCCCCAGCCCGACAAGCTGACGGGCCGCGGCGAGCAGGGCCCGACACCTCCTGTAATATCCAAGCCCCTCCCACATCCTCAGCACCGCTTCGTCATTGGCTGAGGCCAGGGAATGAAGGTTGGGATACTCGCGCATGAACCTTTCGAAATACGGGATCACCGTTGTCGTGGTCGTCTGCTGAAGCATCACCTCGCTGATCCAGACGGCGTAGGCATCCTTTCCCCGGCGCCACGGAAAGTCCCGGGCCACGGCCCGGAACCATGCCACCAAGGCATGGGAAAAGGCGTCAGTCAGGGTGGCTGGATCGGGCGGGCAACCGGGAAGGAATCGTGGCGGGCTGTGGGGCGGCATCAGGGAATCCGAATCATTGGGAAGCCTTGGAATCGCCGGCGCCCCGGGAATCCGCTTCCGCGTCCTCATCATCGAGCAGCATGGCCGCGGCTTCATCGTCGGTGGGTTCGACAATCTGCCGGGCCGGCGCCGGCTTCTCCACCGAAACCTCAAACAGCAGCGGTCCGACGCCAATCCGGTCTCCAACCCGAAGTTCCGCCTTGCCGCGGACCCTTTCGCCATTCACTGTCGTGCCCGCGGCGCTGCCAAGATCCTCCACGGACACGGATGGGCCAAAAACCCTCACAACGCAATGCCGGGGAGCGACAAGCCCGCTGTTGGGCCTGAGGTGGCAGGCCGGGTCGCGGCCGATCAGGAACTCCCTCACGGGAAGCTTGACCGCCTTGCCCTTCATCGGCCCCTCGTTGAGCACCAGCAACTGGATCCTCATGCCATCTCCCGGAACCGAGCCGTATCATTCCCTCATCATCGTAGCTATAACCAAACCCATGGTGCGCGCAAGAAGCCAACCCGATCGAAGGCGGGCGCTCGCGGGAATCGCGGTCGCCGCCGCGGCTTTGCGCGCCGCGGCACCGGCGCTGAGGCTCGGCGTTCCGGCCGGACCGCTCTCGGCGTGGGCGCGAACCCATCTCGGACTTCTCGAGCGGCGAACCGGCGCGGGCGTGGAAATCGTCCACTTCGACACGAACACCGATCCCGACCCCGGGAAGGCCGCTGATGTCGTTCTTGCCGTGCCCTCCGACCTCGGGCGCCTCGCGCCCGGGCTGGTTCCCGTGCCCGACGGCATCACCCGCCCCTCATCCGAAATCGCTTGGGGAAACCTGCTGCCCGTATGGCGCGACAGGCTGGCAAGCTGGTCCGGAACCACGCTGGGTTTGCCCGTTCATGGCGACTTGCGCCTTATGGTTTGCCGCGGTGACCTATTCAGCGACGCGGATCGCAATCGCCGCTTCGAGTCGAGGCATGGTCGCCCGGCACGCGCCCCCGTAACCTGGCGGGAAGCGTTGGAACTGGCTGAGTTTTGGAAAGCCGAGACCGGCAAGCCGGGATGGACGCCACTTCCATCCGCCCCCGGCGATCGCCTTCGGTTGTTCTACGCGATCGCCTCGGGACATGTGGTGGAACGCCTCAGCGCCACCGACCGCGCGCGTTCGGAAAAGCTCGATGAGCAAGCGCGCTTCGGACTGGAATTCGACCTGGCAACCGGCAAGTGCCTGCTGGGAGGAGGCGGCTTCATCCGCGCCGGGGAGATCATGGCGCGACTAGCATCGCTATCCCCCCAGGGCGCGACCGCGGCCGAACCTTGGCAGGCGTTCGAGCGTGGCGACGCGCCGATGGCCGTCGTGTCCGTTTCCGCCATCGGCCGGCTTCAGCGGCGCAAGGCCTCGCGCGACCGGTTCAGCATCCATCCCGTGCCCGGGGGCGACGCGGTGCTGCCTGCCAAAGGTGGCCCGGCCGTGCCCTATCCGCTTGGGAACCTTGTTCCCCACCTTGGCATGGGCGGCGCCCTGGCTTGTGTCTCCAGTTCCGCCAAAGACATTCCCAGGAGTTGGGCGCTGGCCACGGTGTTGGCTTCCCCAGCCTTGAGCCAGGACGCGGTGCTCGACCAAGGGCTTGGCGGGCCAGTCCGGGAACAGCAACTCGACACGGGTCCGTGGGACGGCCTCGAACTCGACCGGGAACGCCTCGACCAGTTTCGCGCGGCGCTCAGGCGCACCCTGTTGCCGCTCGACTGCATCAATCCATCGCTGGTGCTGCGCCTGCCCGACGCCCGGTCGCTGGCCGGCCGGCTTGAGCGGGGCATCGCCGATATCCTGGCTGGCAAACAGGCCCTGGAAGCGCTTGCCGCCGTGGCTGCCGACTGGAACGCCGCGCGCTCCGGCCGAGGCGCCGCGCTTAGGGAAGTGCGCGCCAATGTGGGCCTGTCCTGAGCCCGGGGAAACGTGCGGGACGGCCATCCGCCGTCATTTGGCCGACCGCCGCAGGGCCTCGATCTCCGCGGCGAAACCGGCGACATCGTTGTCGGCGAGATCGGGGTCGGTGTCGTGGACCGCAGCCGGGGGCGTCGTGCAGCAGACGGACATGGAGGATCGGCCGATGACGGATCGCGGAAGATCGTCCGGGGCGCTGGTGAACGGCCCGGCTGGATCGCTTTCACTGCGCACGGAGAGCGGAGAATACCGGTTGCGCGCGATTGTGCAAACGCAGGATTACGACAGGCGGCGGTCGTGATGCCTGGCGCGACCGCGTCACCTGCGCGGCAGTGGCCGAGCGAGCCTCCCGAGAAGGCCGGACCGCACCATTGCTCGACACCGGCGTGACCCACGCGGCACTGTACGCGGGGCTCGTGCTTACCTCGACGACCTCATGCGCTGCCCGGCCCCTGACTTTACCGATGCCGTTTCTGGCGGCGCCGAGCCGGGCGATCTCATCCTGTGCCGCTTGGTTGCAGGCCGCCCCGGTCACGCACCGACGCGGCCACACCAACCAGTGCAAGGAAGAAGACTACACGCTCGGGTGAGGCCGCGCAGGGCCACCAGCCCGAAGGCCCACGCCCAGGTGGCCGCCTGGTGCGGGACCGCATGCAGCGGACACGGGCGATGCGGCCGCTTGCGTCACAAGTCCCAGAACGCCGCTCGAGCACAAAGGGTGGCCACGCACAGTCCCGCAGCAGGTGCTCCAAGCTCTGAAAGGAGCCCGGTACATTCGGTCGATGATCGAAATCCACACGCTGGCGCGGCCATCCATGAGGCCTGCCGCCGTGGGCAGCGCGCGGCATGGCTCTACCTCCACGAGCCTCCGGCGGCGCATCAGAGGCCGAACTTGAATTGGAACGGTGACAGGCCGGCCGCGACGATCAGTCGGCCCACTTTGTCGAGCGCGAGTTCCGTAAAGTACATGTTCCCGTCGCTACCGAGCGTGATGCGGTGGAACACGGTGCCAGTGCTGGGCACCTGGTAGTTCGTCACCACGACGCCCCGGAGGTCTCCGGCGGACGCGGTGAGGATCTGGCTACTCAACTCGATGATATAGTCCGGGCCGCTCGGGATCGGGTTGCTCTGGTTCACATAGCTCTGCGTGTACAGGTTGCCGGCCCGGTCGAAAGCCAGCCCGGCGAGGATCGAGTTACTCTGCGGCTTCGGCACGGCGAACTCGGTGATCGAACCGTCGCTGGTGCTGATCCGCGCGACCTTGTGACCGGCCTCCTCGCTGAACCACATGTACGGCCGCCCGAGCGGGTCTGGGGTGACGACGATTGGGCGGCTGTTCCCCGTCGGAATCGGGAACTCGGTGACGACCCCGTCGGAAGTCACCCGGCAGATCGCATTCCCGACCAGTTCCGTACCCCAGATGTTGCCGTCCGGTCCGAGCGACAGGTAGATCGGTACCGATCCCACCGTCGGCAGCTGAAACGTGTCGATCGACCCGTTCGGGTTCACACGGCCGACCGTCCCGGTCGCCTTGCCGGTAAACCAGATCGTCTGGCCGTCGGCCCCCAGCGCGATGTCGTGCGGGGACGGGTTGATCGCCGGATTCGGGCCGCCGGGCAGCCCGACGAGCCGCGTGTCGATGGTCCGCAGGACTGTGCCTGTTGACGGATCCACCTGCGCGAGCAGGGCCGCAAACTCCAGGGAGACGAAGAACCGCCCCTGGGAGTCGAAGAACATGCCGTGCGGTCCAAGCGGGGCCGCGACCCCCGGCACGCTGAGCGGATACTGGGTCTGCCCGCCGGTGGCCGAGTCGAACAATACCAGCGCGTCGTGCTTCTGGCCGCTGATCCAGAAGAACCCAGGCCGGGTCGGGTCCTCGACGATCTCGTGCGTGGACGGGTTGCCAGTGGTGTAGTCGAGTTGGTATTCGGTCACGAGCGGGCTGGCCAGCGGCACACCGCCGCCACTCACGAGGTGGGCCACGTTCACCGCCGATGACAGGAACGCCACCTCGACGGACCTGATCGAGCCCCCGGGAGCGTCCCAGAGGGCCGAGTACGCCCGCACCTCGGCCGGCGTCGCCGACCGCCCAAGGCCCGCCTGAAACATCCCGCGAATCCGCGAGTCGTGGAACTCATGCGAGTTGATCATCGCAGCCGCGAGCCGCGTGCGGGACGTGCCAGCGATCAGCGCGTCCGTCGCAGCGGTCAGCTCGGCGGGGGCGGGCGTCCGGTTGAGCAGCACCCGGTACAGCGCGGTTGCATAGTCGGCGTCGGTTGTGTACCGCGCCGAGAACTGCGCCGACGCCAGGAATCGGGTCATCACCGCGGCCTCGGGTGTTCTTCCCCGGAGGGTGGCCACCCAGGCGGCGCGGGCGGCGGGTGCCGGGTTGCGACCGTAATACGTCTGGAAGTAGTTGTCGACCTCCAGCCCGCGGAACTCGGTCGAGTTCCACAACTGATTCGCGACCTGCCGAACGGGCAGCCCGTGCTCGAGTTTGTGGCTCAGCCTCTGCAGTACCTCGGCGCTCGGATCCCGGTGGAGCATCTGGTGGAATAGCCCGATGACGACGTTGTCGGCGGCCTGCGGGGAGAGGCCCGCAGGCATATCCCGGCACTCCAAACGTTCGAGGGACAGGGCGGCACGGGCGGGATTCATCGGCGAGTCCATGGGCACGTCGTGGACGCAGTTAATTAAAGATTAAAGGATAAAGGATAGCCCGGTCAATGGCAATTCCCCAACGGTCTTCCGGCCGATGAGCGACTCGTGAGCCTCGGG
>JAGWVO010000086.1 GCA_018970845.1 Planctomycetota bacterium | reverse complement strand
CTTGGCATCGAGCGATCCGTCCGTCTTGAGCTTCATGTAAACAAGCTGGATGGCGCTGACATACTTTCCCGTTTTCACATTAATCCCACCCACGGCAAACCCCGCCCGCGCCGTCGCCCGTGACGACCCCGGCGCGGGAGCCTGGTCCTGGTCAAAGACGGCCACCAACTGCCTGAGGCATTTTTCCTTTTCCCATTCCCCCGCGGCGTAGTCGAGGCCCAACAGCGGCTTGTCCTTGTCGACGAACCGTTGTGGCGCGCCACCCTTGGCGTCTCCGGCGATGTCTGTGTCCTTGCCCAGATGCGAGTTGGCGTTGGGATTGAGGTGGGACTTGAAAGGTTGGTTGAACGCCGTCGCCTCGGCGGCCGTCCAGTTGCGCGCCAGGGTGACCGAGGGATTTGGCATGGTGCCCATGACGACGGAATTGGAGACCTTGAAGTTTGGCATTGGATTCAGTCCATAACGCGACTCGCCACGAACCATGTACATTTCGGCGTTCTGGGGCAAAGGCTTGCCAAACGGACCACCAAAGCGGTTCTCCACCTCGATGGTGTCGGCATCATTGAACAGGCCGAGCAACATCACGCGCGAGGTGTTGCCGTCTCCACCGCGGATCAGGAGTGTGCCGCCACCGAAATCCCCAGTTTTCCTCAGGGTTTTGTAATCGACACTGATTGTCGGCCGGCCGAAGCGCGAGTTGCCGGTGCGAGGATTGCTCAATGTGAAAAACTTGTCGCCCTTGCGCGCGCGAAGCGGCGCGTCCACGGTGTTGGCCGGAACAGTCGCTTCTCCGCCGGTTTCCCCATAGCCGTCGCCGGCGGCTTCTCCCGCCGCGGGATTCCCACCGTTTGGCGTTGCGGTGCCGGGGTTGGTGGTCGCTTGGCCGGGTTGCTTGCCGGCCACCGCGTTCACCAAGCCTCCGATGAATCCGCCCTGGGCTTGCGTCGCCTGCTGGCCGGGCGAGGGTTGCGCCGCCGGAGGCGGTGGCTGTGAAGGCGTTTGCGCCTGCTGGTTTGCCGGCGGCTTGGGGGAATCGGCGCAACCGGCGCATGCCAATAGCGACATCACCATTGGCCACCTTGGGAGGTATGCTGACATATTGTTGTGCCTCGGCAAAAAGAACTGCCAAGTCAATCTGCGGGGCAAGGCGGCGTGGGGCAACGCCTTGTCAAAAATGAGCCAGATTTCATCAGGTCAGCCGATGCGGCCGGCAGGATGCGCGTGCATGTTATGGTCGGCCACCTGCTCGGGAGTGAGGTGCCAACCACAGTCGTCACAGGTGAGGGTTTTCTCATAGCAGGCCGGGCAGAGCAGCGGACCGCCAAGGAAAAACTGTTCAAGCCTTTCCTGATCATCGCTGGCCATGGTGGCCGGGTCCGAAGGCAGGGGGGTGGCGTGCTTGCAGGCGCTGCAATTGGCGCTGCGCGCGGAGGCGAGCACGGGGGAATAATGGTCGTTGAGGCCGCGGGGGATGACACCCTTGCCAAGGCAGAGGGGGCAACTCACCCCGAGTTGGGCGGCGATCGCCTTGCGGATGAAATCGCTTTTGTTGGGCAGCTTGTCAAGGAGGTCGGCCAGTTCCTTCTCGACCTTGAAGGCCACGATGACCGTCTTGGGGGACCGTGCCGCCATGCCTCGTACCTCATCCGCGGAATGTGCTAAAACATCTTACCACGCCGCGCGCGCAAGTCACGCGAGGGAGTTTCCTTCCATTGGCTGAAACACCCGCCCATCCGATCGCGATCCTTGCCGCGGGCGCCGACGCCGCACTCGGCGACGCGGTGTCATGGTGGCCGATCGTTCCGTTCGCGGCATTGCTTGCCTGCATTGTGGCCCTGCCCGGTCTGGCACCACGGTTGTGGCACAGCAATCGGTTCAAGCTAGCCGTTTCGGTTTTTTGGGCAGTCTGGGCGCTTCCGATCGTTGGGCTTGCGGGCTTCGGACACGCCATGACCGATTATGTGGCCTTCATGGCCATGGTGGGTTCCCTGTTCGTTGTCGCCGGCCATGTGCACATCGAGGGCCACTGGGCAGGAAGGCCATCGCTCAACGCCATGATCCTTCTGGTTGGAGCCATGCTGGCCAATCTCTTGGGCACGACGGGCGCGAGCATGCTTCTGATCCGCCTGATCCTCACGACCAACGAGTGGAGGCGACACCGCTGGCATGTCCCGGTCTTCTTCATCTTCATGGTGAGCAACACGGGAGGCCTGCTCACCCCCCTGGGCGATCCGCCCCTGTTCATCGGGTTTCTTGAGGGAGTGCCCTTCTTCTGGACCATGCGGCTTTGGCCGGCATGGCTTTTGGTCAACGGTTGCATCCTGGCCATTTTCCTCGTCGTTGATGTCCTTCAATTTCGGAGGGAAGCCAGGCCAGCATCATTCGGTTCCGGCGCCGTCACGATCCAGGGGGGAAGAAACCTGGTGTTTCTCGCGGGAATCGTGGGTGCCGTGCTGGTCAAGGGTTGGCTTGGAGACGGCCTGGCGGCGTTGGCCATTTCCAGCGGATTGATGGCCTTGATGGGGTTCCTCGCCCTGGCGACCTCCCCGGCGGCGCTCCGTTTTGAAACGGGATTCACCTGGGAACCGGTGATGGAGGTGGGCGCGCTGTTTCTGGGATTGTTCATCACCATGATTCCGGCCATGCACCTCCTGGAACATCATGCCGAGGTTCTGCCGATTTCCAGGCCCTGGCACTATTTCTGGATTACGGGAAGCCTTTCCAGCATGCTCGACAACGCCCCCACCTATGCCGTCATGGCGGTTCTGGCGCGAAGCCAAGTGGTTCCCGGTTCCATGGGCCTTGCTCCGCTTTCCGACGATCCGGCGGGTGGCGCCCTGCTTGCCGCGATTTGCTGCGGTTCCGTGTTCATGGGCGCCAACACCTACATTGGAAACGGGCCGAATTTCATGGTGAGGGCGATCGCCGAGGCCCGCGGATACGACATGCCGGGATTCATCACCTACATGGCCATCGCGCTGATGACGCTGGGTCCGGTTTTCCTGCTGGCGACCATGATTCTCTTTGCCGGTTAGGCGGTCGTGATCCCTTGCGACATGGCGATGATGAGTTAGAATTATCGAGGTTGGTGGCTGTAGCTCAGTTGGTAGAGCATCGGATTGTGGCTCCGAGAGTCGCGGGTTCAAATCCCGTCAGTCACCCTTTGGTTCGGGCGTGTTTCCCGGTCTCGGATCGGTCGCGAGGTTCGACAATCCGGTGACACAACCCCGATTCCGCCAAAACTTTCCGGCGCCATTTCCACCCATTTTCTGCCTCGCTCCGCTGGATGCGTGGTTCCGTTTCCTGCTCAACCCGCGCCCCAAAATTGGCATCCGGTATTGGCCGCGCGTGCTGGTGGGCCTCGCCTTGTCTGCCGTTTCCACGCTTATCACGCTTCCGGAAAGGCTTGTCGTGGGAGTGTGCCTCAGGCTGAGGCGTCCACGAGGTCCGGCCCCGGTGGTGATTCTCGGGTATTACCGGTCCGGCACGACATTCCTGCAATTCCTTCTCGACCGTGACCCGGCGCTGGTTTCACCCAAATGGAACGAGGCCCTGGCCCCGCAAGGTTATGTGCTTTCATGGACTTTCCTGCGGTTCCTCCTCCTTCCGTTCCTGGGAGGCAACCGCCCGCAGGACAATGTCTCGTTTGGCTCCGATTTTCCCGCCGAGGATGACTTTGCCCTTTGCAACTGGGCCATGGCCTCCAGCCTGCCATCCAGGCATGTGGTTCCATCGATGGCGCCGCACTACAGCCGTTTCGACGACCTCGACACCCTCAGTGCCGCCGAACATGCCCGTTGGTCATGGCACCAGCGGGCCCTGGTGGAAAAACTGCTCCTGCTGCGGCCCGGCAGGCGAGTCCTGCTCAAGAGTCCGTGCCACACGGCACGGGTGAGGCACCTGCTGGCGCTCTTCGGGCCGGATACCCGGTTCATCTACATTTCGAGGCACCCGCACGCGGTTTTCAGGTCGAACATCGCGCTTTTTGATTCCCTGGATCCCATTTATCACCTTGAGGATCCGGTTTCGCGCGAGGAACTGGAGAGGCGCGTGCTGGCCGACTACCTCGGCACCGAGGCGCGGTATCTCGCCGACCGCGGGTTGATTCCTCCCGGCAGGCTGGCGGAGGTGCGCCTGGCCGACCTGCAGGCCGACCCCATCGGGGAAGTCGGGCGCCTGTACCGGGAGCTTGATTTGCCGATGTCGGAGAAGGCCGTCGAAAGGATGCGCCTCTACCTCGAAGGCGAGAGGGATTATCGGGGCAACAGCCATGCCGGCTGGACGGAAGAGGAAAAGGCGCGGTTTGAACCGCCCTTGGCCGAACTGGTCCGCCGCTATGAAAGCGGCGGTCCGACCAAGGCGCGCGTGCCAACAGGGCCGCCTGCCAACGGGACCCATTCCGCTAGGAATATCCGCCTGGCTTGGGGAACCGTGCTGGCCATCGTCGCGGGGTTGTCCGGGGCCCTGGCATGGGGATCGATCATGTGGCTTTTGGGACGGCCCTGCCATCCCATCTGGTGCTGGCCCATCGGCGTGGTCGCCGGCCTGCTGGCCCGCTGGCCAGCGGGACGAGGCTCGCCGGTTCTGGGACTGGTCGCCGCCATGGCCGCGTGCGCCTCTTTGCCCGTCGCGGCATGGACGGCGGCCCACCTTCGCGGCGGCAGCCATTGGCTTGAATGGCTTGGCAACCCCGTGGGCCTTCCCGAATGGCTTTTCGGGCCGAATGTGGCCTTCTGGTTGTATGCCGGCGCAATGTCGGGCTGGAAACTCGCCACAAGGCGGTGGTGACGCGTCCGTCAAACCCTCACGATGCCGTCGCGGGCGATCCGGTACCTGATGCCCCGCCACACAAATCCGCGGGCGATGCCTGCCCGGGCCAGCACGAAAAACGAGACGATGTCGGCAATCGGCATCAGCACGGCGAAATGCCAGCGAATGCTTCTCAGCTTGGCGTGGTGGTCGGGAAACAGGTGAAACATCGCGCGCCGGCGCATCACCACCCGCCAGACAATCAGCAGCCCATGGACGGCCAGGGCGATGGCCGGAAGCAGCGGTGTGGAAACGGCCCCCGGCACCAGGAATGCCGCCATTGTGGCGGCATAGTAGAGCGCGAACATGCACGAAAAAGCCCCGGCGCGGGCGAAGACATGGAAGGTGGTGGCCCTGACCAGAAGCGATTGGCGAACCGACCACGACCAAAGCGGAAATACCTTGTCGATGGGTTCGCTGATGACCATGGCCCCGGGAGCGAACGCGACCCGCCCACCGACCAGGTCGCATCGCTTCTTCACCATCAGGTCGTCGGTGGCCGCCGTTGCCCAAGCCGACAGGAGCCCCATTTTCTCCATGAACGACCTGCGGAACGCCATGGCCCCGCCCCAAACCGTGCCGCTGCTGGCGTGAAGCATGCACAAGGCGGAGTCCCATGCCGCGTGGAGCCTTCCAGCCGGCCCGCAATTTTCAGGGAAATACCAGCGGAACCCCGAAGTGACATCGTGGGTTTCAAGTCCGCTCACGAGGGCCGTGAGCCACCGGGAGTCGCGGACAAGCCCGTCGGAGTCGGCGAACGCGAAAACCTCGCTGGCGGGATCGGCGGCGGCGATCGCGGCGATCTGGTTGGAGATCTTGGAGACACAACCGGGTAGCTGGGGTGCGACGACGAGCCTGGCGGATCGGTCGGGATGCCGGTCCATCAGGTCGCGGATGACGGGCGAGGCGTCGTCATCGGCTGAATCAACGGCAAAAACAATCTCATAATTAGGATATTCGTGCCTGAAGTGCGCCTCCAGCGACTGGCCCAGGCCCGGCTCGCCGCCCTTGCAGGGGATCACCAGCGTGACCCTCGGCATGGCCCCTGACGCGGGACCGACGCGGTTGGGCATTTGGATCACGCGGCGGGCCAGGAGAATCCCGATGAGGGAGAACAGGGCCATGAACACGGCGATGGCGACAAATGCCGTTTCGAACATCGCGGCCCCTTCCAGCCAGCGGAATCGGTGCGCCGCGCGCCGCTATCCACCTTGTTGTATGAGGTAGGCGAGAAGGTCAGCCATCGAGGCCGGGGGGATTTCCTTCTCGAGCCCCTCGGGCATCAGGGATTGCCCCGTGGCCTCGATCGAGTCGATTTGGCCCCTCAGCAGGACCTCCTCCACCCCCTCGGCCCGCTTGAGCGTGAGGCTGCCGGCTGTCTCCACGGCCGTCAGCCCCGTCGTGGTCCTTCCCGACCTCAAGGTCACGACCTGGTTGACATACCGGGAGTCGATTTCACGGTTGGGGTCGAGGATGGCCACGAGCAAGGTGGCCTTGTCCTTGCCCTTGAGGGCGGCGAGGAGGTCGGGGCCGACCACATGGCCCGTGTTCTCGAGCCTGTGGCAGGTGGCGCAATTCTTGCGGAACACGGCCCTTCCCTTGTCAGGGTCGGATGGCGTTTCAGGCGCCGAGGACGCCTTGTAGGACTCCAGCACCTTGGCTCGCGAGGCTGACCCGCTGGTGAGCCGGCCGGCCAGGTCGGTTTTTTTCCTTTCGGTGGCGTGACGCGCCATCCGCTGCCTTGTGGCGCCCTCGAGCAGGCCGGGGCTGACGCTGCCCGAATCCAGGGCCGCCAGCAGGGCGTCCCGGCCGGCGGCTGAACCGGCAAGAAACAGCTCGGCTTCCCTTCGCCCCGCCGCCGAGAGACCCTTGAGCGATTCCACCACCTTCGCCAGCGTGCCTGGCTTGGTGCCCCTGGACGTCAAGCCTTGCACCGCGGCGACCTGCAGTTCGACGGGGGAGCGACCGGACAGCCATGTTTCAAGGGCCTCAGTCGTCGGTTCCTCGGATGAAAGCATCGACAAACCGAGGCTTTCCACCCGGTCCGCCAGCGGCACCTTGTCGTCGAGGGATTTTTTACCGGCGGCGTCCAGGCGGGCTTTCACCATGGCCAGGGCGGTTTTCGCCATGGGGTTCTTGGACTTTTCAAGGTCGGCCAGCGAATTGCCCGCCCGGCGCATTCCCTTGGCCAGTCCGGCCAGCGCCGGAGCCTGCCACGATTCGGGCAAACGCGACCACGAGACCAGAAACGAGGTCCTGTCCGTCACCGTGCCGTCTCCGGCCAGAACCGAAAGCCGATTAATCGCGTCCCTTGTGGCGTTGCCCGGCGCCTTGCCACCGACAAGCTTCACCCACGATTCAAGGATGGCGCCATGGTCGCTTGTGGCCAGGCTGAGCGCCGCGAGGCTGATCCATGGGTCGGTGGCGTCGCGTTCCAGCGCGGCGGCGATGATGTCGGCGGCCGCGCGGCCGCCGCTTCCCATGGAGGCGAGCGCCTGAAGCCTCACGCGCGGCGACGGGTCGGTTGCCACGAGCGCCAATTCCGGGGCCATGGCCCGGGCGCGTTCCTCCGAATGTCCGGCCAGAACAGCGGCCTGCTCCCTCACCTCGGCCCTGGCGTGATCAAGGCCCGCGCGGATGAGCGCGCTGTCGAGGGCGCCAAGGCGTTCAAGGGTCCAAAGGCCATGGATCCATCCGGGCCAGTAAATGTCGGATTTCAGGCCGGCTTTGATGGCGCCCGGGGCGCTTGGATCATTGCGCTCGATCAATAACCTTTGAGCCGTGTTTCGCCTCCATGGATTCGAATCGGAAAGCCAGGCAACCAGGCCGGGCACCGATGATGGCGCCGGCTCGACCTTGGGTTTGTGATTAGCGTCCCGGATCCTCCAAACGCGACCCCGGCCCTGGGTTTCCAGGCGGAGGCGCTTGAGAATGTCCTCGGGAAGCGAGAGGGGGGTCTCGATCGCCTCGCGGTAGAAATCGCACAAGACAAGCCCGCCGTCTGGCCCGATGCCTAGATGCACGGGCCTGAAAAAATTGTCCTTGGAGGCCAGGATCTCGGCATCGGCGTCGGCGCGGCGGGCCGTGAATCCCGCGCCCGAGGGCTCGATGATGTCGCGGTGGACGAGGTTGTTGGCGGGATCGCATGTCACAACCGATCCCTGAAGTTCCTTGGAAAAGGCGGGCCCCTCGAGGAACGCCGGGCTGCAACCCGAGGTGGTGTATCCCCCCGGCACCAGTTCCGTGCGGGCGAACCTTTTCGAGTCGGCGCTGGCCGCGCGCCGGCTAGTGCGTTCCACGCGCCATGGTTCGAACGCGCTGACGCGGAACAGCTTGATGGCCGAACCTTCCTGATGGATGTCCACCGTGAGGGGGGGCGGCACCAGCGAGGGATTGCGCCGCACCACCTTGTCCTCAAGGGCCAGGAATCGAAGCACCTGGCTGTTGGTGTTGGTGAACCAGCGGCCACCGGCATCGCGCGCCAGGCCGTATTGGCCTCCCCCGGTCACCGCCTCGACGAGCCAGGGCTTGTCGGGATCGAACGCGCAGGCCCGGCCCCTCAGTTCGAGCTTCACCTCGGGCTTTTCGGGGCAAATGATCGTGCCACCGGCGCCACCCACCATGATGCGGGCCCGGCCATCGAGATCGAGGTTGAGCGTGTTCACCAGTTGCTGGATGTTCGGCAGGATGAACCCGGTGAGGAGCACCTTCTTCTCATCGGCGATTCCGTCCCCGGAGGTATCCTTGAGGTAGATGATGTCCGGCGCCATGGCCACGATGATGCCGCCCCGCCAGGGCAGTATGCCCATGGGAAACCTCAGGCCCTTGGCGAAAATCGTTGACTTCTCATACTTGCCGTCGCCGTCGGAATCCTCCAGCAATCGGATGGTGCCCGAGCTGACATCCCCCGTTCCCACGCCCTTGTTCGGGTATCCCCTCATCTCGGCCACATACATCCGCCCGCGCTCGTCGAAGGCCGCGCAAACGGGATCGATGACATCCGGTTCATGGGCGATCAACTCGGCGACGAGCCCGTGACGGAGTTGCAGGGCTGAAGCGGCTTGCGCGGGGGCCAGCGGACCGACAGGCGGCGCCAGCATTTCCTGGGCCCGCAAAATTGATGAGAAAAACAGGAAACCGCACAAGGGCAGCAGGCGCATCGGGAAACTCCGCGCGGTGGGCAGATTCCCGTAAGCTAAACGCTGTTGAGCTTTCCAGCAACCGGGAACATCAATGGCGGGCCGTCTCCTGATCGTCGGGGCCAGTGCCCGGGCCTGCGCCGAATCGGCGATCCGGGCCGGATATGAACCGGTTTCCTTCGACCTGTTTTGCGACCAAGACCTTCTGGCCCTGGGGCCCGCCACACGCCTCGAGGCGGGGTACCGGGAACTCGGCCGAATGTTTCCCGCTGGTGGTGAACCCTGGATGTACACCGGTGGATTGGAGAACCAACCGAGGCTGGTCGACCGGCTCGCGGCGCGAAGGCCGCTTTGGGGCATTTCCGGCGGGGCCCTCAGGTTTCTTCGCCGACCATGGCGATGGTGCGAGAGTCTCCAGGCAGAAGGTTTGCCCGTACCCGCATGGGCCAATGCCGCCGGTGAACCGAGCCTGCTGAAACCGCTGGCCGGCGCCGGTGGCAAGGGAATCGTCCCTTGGGCGGGCGTTTGTGCGCCACCGCCATGGCGGGCTTTCAGGCAACGGCGGGTCTTGGGCGAACCGGTCGCCGCGCTGTTTTGCTCCTTGCCCAATCGCGTGGAACTGCTCGGCTTGACCAGGCAGATCATTGGCGGGCCGGCGGGCCCCTTTTCGTATCGAGGGAGCGTTGGCCCGATCGATCCGGGAACGGCGGCGGATGGACTTCGCCAGCTAGGGCAGTTACTCGCGGCGAAGTCCGGCGCGCGCGGCTTGTTCGGGATCGATGGGATCCTCGCGGAAGGGCGATTCGTTCCAGTGGAAGTCAATCCACGCTACACGGCCTCTGCCGAGGTGATTGAAATGGCCACCGGAATCCCCTCGGTCGCATGGCAAGCCGCAGCGTTCGGGGACGGCCCGGCGCCCCTGCCGAGGCCTCCGGCCCGCGTCTTGGCCAAGGAAATCGTTTATGCTGGGCGGGACACGATTGTTCCCGATGGATTGGCGGGTCTGCCCGGCCTTGCTGATATTCCCAAACCCGGCGAATTTGTCCCCGCTGGCTGGCCGATCCTGACCGTGCGGGCCGCGGGTGCAACCGAAGATGAGGCCACGGAAAGTCTCAGGTCCTGTCGTGAAGCGTTGACTGTGAGGCTGTAGCCGACTTCTTCAGATTCTCCGCATCTTCACATTTGCCCCTCACTTCGTTCAGGGCTCTCAAGCCGCGGAATCGTGCAAAATCGCCAAACGGTTGAGAGCCCTGAACATGGTGAGGGGATAACTGTCAGCATTTGAAAATGTTTGGAGAACATATGTTTCAAACAATCGCAAAAAAATGAAGCCGGTTCTAGCGCGTTGATGTCATATTGACTTGCATATTCAAAGTCTTTTTTGGGTTGTATTTTACGGGTTTTCACCGATGCGACGCGCGGCGGCGGCCAGGGGGCAGTCTTCCGGAGTTGACGGACCCGACCTGTAGACTTGAAGGAGTTCGCGGGATCTTCCGGCCAGCATCCGCCGAACTTCCCTCCGCCGGCCTTTCACCCGCGCGATGGGCATGGTGTCGTAGCCGGTGGTCCGGTGCCGCATCCAGGCGATCACGGCGGCCTCGGCGCGACGCCCGATCGGAATCGTCCTTGTGCGGGCGACGGTTCCGCTGCCCACGGGGGTGGCATGGGTGGTCACCAGGCGCGCCAGTTTCTCCGCCAGTGGGCCATGCGCGGGATGGAAGTTCAGGAATGTGATGATCGCCGCGTGAAAATCCTCCACATAGGCCTCTTGGGCGCGCTCCCTTCTCACAAGATCAGATTGCCGCTTTTTCGCGTAAGCCTCGGTTGACCTTTCTTCTTCCAGTTCGGCCTTGATGCGTGAAATGGTTTCGGCCGGGGCCCACACACCGCGCGAGAATGTGCGCCGGCCTTGCTTTTCCTGAACCGTCCACGAGGGGCCCGCAGCTTTCACCCTGCGGGTGAGGGTGGCGTCGCCGGGTTCAAGAAGCGCCCATCCATCCGGAACATGAACGACGGAACCGTCGGAAGTCCGAAGGGTTCCGTCGCGCGGTCCGGCTAAAAGAATGCGTGAAGCCTGGGTTATCCGTTTATGTGGAAGGGGGGGCATGCCTTGCTTGTTGGGCTCCTTGTCGCGGGTCGGATCAACCATCCCCCGGCCAATAAGTGAGTCTGGCATCATGGTTCATTAATGATTCCGACGATATCATCCATCGAAAAGTCAGGGATGGAATCAGGATCGCTGCCGGGACCAAAGGTATCGGATCCGTTTCCACCGGTCTCGTGATCGTCACCGGATCCGCCATCAATGGTGTCGTTGCCGTCGCCGCCATCGATGGTGTCGTTGCCGTCGCCACCGTCAATTGAATCATCGCCTTCCTGCCCGAGGATGAAATCGATGCCGATGCCACCAAATATGAAATCATTGCCCCAACCGCCGTCAATGGAATCGTTTCCATCGTCGCCATAGAGGTAGTCAAGGCCAAGGCCGCCCCAGATCTGATCGTTGCCAAAACCACCCCAAATCTCGTCGTTGCCGTCCCCACCATTCAGGGAGTCGTCACCAAGGCCGCCATCGATTTGGTCAAGTCCCTGGTCGCCCTCGATGGAGTCGTTGCCGTCATCCCCATTGAGCGTGTCATTGCCGTCGCCGCCGATGATGTCGTCATTTCCGGAGCCACCATCGGCTGTGTCGTCTCCACCACCGGAGTCAATGGTATCAGCACCGTCGCCACCGGTGATG
>JAGWVO010000085.1 GCA_018970845.1 Planctomycetota bacterium | reverse complement strand
CGGACGCACCGACAAGGAAGGCGGAACCGTGGAAGACCGCCCGATCTCGGTCTTGGATTTCATGGCCACCGTCTGCACCCTCATGGGCATCGATCACACCAAGCAGATACAGACCAGCATCGGCCGGCCAATCCGCATCGTGGACAAGGGTGCCAAGCTCATCGAGGTCTGCTAGTTGGCCGAATCCGCGCAAATCGAACTGAATGAGCGAGGCGTTTCAAATGCCCCGCTCATTCAGTTCTAGGTTTCGTTCCGGGCTTCTTTTGTGCTTGGAATTGGATTCCAATTTTACCTGATTATCAAATTTAAGATTGATAACAAAGCCCCTCACTTCGTTCAGGGCTCTTAAGCATCCGCCCATTTAGCTACTTTGGCAATGTCAAATAGATCCAATTCAAGTGACGCGCAAACTGGCATGTCACCTGAAATGATTCGACGACCTTGTGATTTAACCAACACAAAGAATGAAGCTGGCCCCGGCCTGATCCAACCGCTACTGACCGCCGGGGCGGGCAGACTCAACCCATGATCATTCTCGAATATAACCATCGCCAGAATTCCTCTGACCTGTGGCGGGGAATGGACCGCAAGCGCTCCACAATGTTATTCTGGAAGACCAACAACATCAGGTCGGAGATGCTCGCGCTCGACGGCCGGTGGAAGTTGTTCGAACCGAACAGGCGCAGGGAAGAGGTCCGCCTGTTCGATGTCGAATCCAACCCAGCCGAATTAGTGAATGCCGCGACACGGAAACCGGGCGTGACCAAAACCTTGCGGGAGGCGATCGCCAAGTGGAACAGCACCTTACCGAAGACTTATTCCAAATCTCAGGACAAGGACTGACTAGCCGGAATTTCGCCCTTAGAGTCTTAGGAAACAAACCGACTTCCACTTGTCGGCTCACAGCCCAGCAATCGTTCAACATCCAAATCTTTCCGTGGAAATCCGCTTGCGTGCCGGAACAATCGCCGTGGTCTTTGCGGCCGACGGAAGGCCTGCCGATGTCCCAAGCCACTGAAGCGTCGCGGGCGAAACTCGCCGGCCATTCCCCTGCGAAGGAGGACCGGCCATGAATTCCGGCTGGCTCGCAACCGTTTTGATTGTCATCGCAGGTCCAGCCGCCGTGCCGGCCGACACAACCGAGTTCACCAAGGAGCAGACCGACTTCTTCGAGTCGAGGATCCGTCCCGTTCTTGTGGAACATTGCCAGAAATGCCATTCCACGGACGCCGCCATCATCAAGGGTGGCCTGCGCCTCGACCATCGCGACGGGCTGCTCAAGGGCGGTGACAGCGGGCCCGCCGCCGTGCCAGGCAAGCCGGAAGACAGCCTCATCATCAAGGCGCTGAGGCATACCGAACTCCGGATGCCCCCCAAGGGAAAACTGCCCGAGCAGGTGGTCCGTGATTTCGAGCAGTGGATCAAAGACGGGATGGCGGACCCCCGGCGGGCTCATAAGCCGGTTGAAACCCGCAAGATTGACATCGAGCAGGGGCGGAAGTTCTGGGCGTTCCAGCCCGTGAAGGATTCGCCCCCGCCCCGGGTATCCGACGAGTCCTGGCCGCTTGATCCCATCGACAGGTTCATCAGGCAGAAGCAGGATGAGAAAGGGATTCATCCCGTCAAGGACGCAGGGAAGCACCTCTGGCTTCGCAGGGTGACCATCGACCTCACGGGTTTGCCGCCCACGCCCGCGGATATCATTTCTTTCCTCGGGGACATCAGGCCCGGAGCGCGCGAACGCGTTGTCGACCGGTTGCTGGCTTCACGGGCCTACGGGGAGCGATGGGCCCGCCACTGGCTCGACCTCACCGGCTACGCCGACATGATGGGCACCTCCAACAATGTCTATGCCGAACATGCCTGGAGATACCGCGATTACCTGATCGGGGCGTTCCACAAGGACAAGCCGTTCAACCGTTTCATCCTCGAGCAGGTCGCCGGCGACCTGCTTCCAGCCGGATCGGCCATGGAACGGGCCGAGAACATCACGGCGACCGGCTTCCTGATGGTGGGCGATGTCGAGATCGTGGAGCCCGACAAGGCCAAGATGGAGGCTGACCATGTCGACACGCAGGTTTCCAAGATCGGCACGGCTTTCCTGGGCATGACGCTGGGTTGCGTGCGCTGCCACGACCACAAGTTCGATCCGATCGGACTGGAGGATTATTACGGCATCGCCGGGATGCTGCGAAGTTCGCCCTCGACCCACAAGATCCCGTTCGGGGTTTGGAGCCAGCTCAACGCGACCGAGTTGCCCGAAACGGCGGAACAGGTGGCGGCGCGCAAGGAAGCTGAAGCCCAGCACGAGCGGAAAATCGTGTCGATGGTTGCCGAAAGGGAAAATCTTGCGGCAAAAAAGAAAGCGGTGGAGTCGGAACTGGCGGCAACCAAAAACGACGATGATCGGAAGGCCGGCCTGGCGAAGCAGCGAGACGACCTCGCCGAGCGGATCAAGAAGCTTGCCGCCGCCATTGTGCACGCGGAATTCTTCAGGTCCAAGGTGCCCATGGCCTACGCCATGGGCGATGGCGCCAACCCATCCGACATGCCGATCCACATCCGAGGGAACCCCTACGCCCCCGGCAGGGTGGTTCCCCGGGGCGTTGTCCGGGTCGCCACGGACGGCCATTTCGCGCCTATACCCGAGGGACAAAGCGGCCGGCTGCAGTTGGCCCGATGGCTGGCCGACAACCGCAACCCGCTCACCGCGCGCGTGACGGTGAACCGAATCTGGCAGAAGCTGTTCGGCGAGGGGATCGTCACAAGCGTGGATTACTTCGGCGCGAGGGGGGAAAAGCCGAGCCACCCGGAATTGCTCGACCACCTGGCGTTCCGGTTCATGGCCGAAGGCTGGTCTCAGAAAAAGCTCATCCGCGCCATCGTGCTCACGCGCACCTACGGCCTCGGCAGCGGCAACAGCAGAGCCGCGTTGGAGGCCGACCCTGACAACCGGTTGCTGTGGCGCATGAACCGCTTGCGCCTCGACGCGGAGGCGATCCGCGACGGACTCCTCGCCGTCAGCGGTGAACTCACCGAAAGCCTTGGCGGACCGGCCCTCGTCCTCGAGGAAGTCGAGAACTGCGGATCTCTCGCGAGGAAGGGCGTCAATCCTCCCAACTACACCCACAGGAAGCCGAGGACGACCCAGGAATTCCAGCGGACAATCTACCTGCCCGTCATGCGCAACAATCCCACGGCCGATGATCGCATCAGGGCCTTCTTTGATTTCGTGAATCCGGCCCAGATCTCCGGCCAGCGTTCCAGGACAGTGGCTCCGACCCAGTCGCTGTTCGCCATGAACAACGACCTGTTCAGGAAAAGGGCGAAATCCCTGGCCGGAAGGCTCATGTCGCGCCATGCCGCCGAGGCGGCGCGGATGGAGGATCTCTGGCTTGCGGTCTACAACCGGCCGATCACTCCCGCCGAAAGGGAGGAAGCCGGCAGGTTCCTTCGCGAAACACACGAGCGGGCCGGTGGAGCGCGGGATGCCGAAACAACGGCCTGGATCGAGTTGTGCCACGCCCTGCTCGCGTCCAACGAATTCGTATTCCGCCTGTGACAGGGAACCGCCCATGCTCCCGGCATTGATCGCGGCCATCCAACTGCTGGCGAACCAGCCGCCGGCTATCGGCGCCCAAGGCAGGCCGGTATCGACAAATTCCATCGGGATCAGGCTGGCCGCCATAGAACCGGGTTCCTTCACGATGGGACAGGACGGGCCACCGCTCGAGGATTACCTCCGGCAAAAGCGCTTGGCCGATGTCGCCAAGGCAACCGGCCGGATTGATTTCGATGAAAAGCCGGCGCACACGGTCACGATCACCCGGCCTTTCCTAATGGGAGTCACCGAGGTGACCGTGGCCCAGTACCGCCATTTCGACTCCGGCTTCAAACGAAACGCGCCGCGCTCGAACCCGGCTGATGATGACGCGGCCAGCGGGGTGACATGGGAGCAGGCGAACGCCTTCTGCGAGTGGCTTTCCCGGAAGGAAGGGCAACCTTACCGCTTGCCCACGGAGGCGGAATGGGAATACGCCTGCCGCGCCGGAACAAAAACCCTCTTCAACACGGGCGACACCTTGCCCGACGGCCACCAGAAGTGGTTCGGCAACGACAATTTCCGCGCCGTTTATTTCCCCGACGGATCGATGCCGCGCGAGTACGACTGGCGTGTTGGAGGCAAGGGCACCGCCGGACGGCAAGGAAATGGCATCGGGATGAAACAAACCGGCGATGAATCCCGGGCCGGCGGAACGGGCTCCCTGAAAGTCGGCGGAAAGACCCCGAACGCCTGGGGCCTTCATGACATGCATGGCAATGTCGCCGAATGGTGCCTCGATTGGCATGGGCCGTATGATTCGGGTCCCCAGGCCGATCCGGTCGGACGGGCCGATGGTGACTGCCGCGTTTTCCGTGGCGGGTTTCATTCCTCCGCGGTGCGGTTTCTCCGCTCGGCGAATCGGGGATCATGGGTTCCCAACTCGCCTGCCGAACGGATCGGGTTTCGGGTCGTGCGGGGGGAATCTCCCAAGGGCAGGGCCCTTCCGCCGGCCGAACCGCCTATGAACGCCAGGAATGTCAGCCAAGCCGTGCCGAAGCAGCAACCGGCCGCGGCAAACGAGCCGTACTTTGAGGGGCCGAAGCCTTTCGTGCGGATACCGGACGGGTCGGTCGGTCCCGTGTTCATCAGCCAGAACCACAGCCCCTCGATCACCGAATGCCCCAACGGAGACCTGCTTGCCGTCTGGTTCTCGACGATTGGCGAGACCGACCTCACGACCTCGAACGCCGCGTCGCGACTGCGCCCTGGAGCAAAGGAATGGGAACCGGCGTCGCCTTTCTGGGATGCTCAGGATGTGAATGATCACGCCCCGAAAATCTGGTGGGACGGCGACAGGACGCTTTACCACTTCGTCGAGGCTCGCGACCACGGAGACAACCTGGTCAGGCGCTCAACCGACAATGGCGTCACCTGGACAAAGGCCGAATCCATCCGCCCGCGCGGCGAGCCGGCAAACAATCCCATCCGCCTCAAGGACGGCGTGATCGCGATGCCCTATGACAACGCCTCCCTCCTCATCAGCCGCGACAACGGCAGGACATGGCAGTCCCGGGGGCGCGACCTGCGCGGCACCGACGACATCCGCCCCGGCTCCAGCGGCCCGCTCATCGCCGGCTACCATTCCCCCATCGTGGAACTCGCCGACGGCCGGCTGCTGGGATTCAGCCGCCTGGACTCCGTTTCCCTGCAAGCACGGTTCAGCCGCAAGATGCCATCGAACCATTCAGCCGACCTGGGCGAGACCTGGCAATGGGGCGTCAGCGAGTTCCCCGTTGTCAGCAGCGTGCAAAAGCCGGCGATGCTGCGGCTCAAGGAAGGTCCGATCATGCTCTGCTCCTTCACCGACCAGTGGCGGGAGTGGAAGGACCGCGCCGGGCTAAGCTTCAGCGGAACGGAAGGGGCCTACACGGGATTCGGACTATTCGCCGCCGTGAGCCATGACGAGGGCAAGACCTGGCCCCACCGCCGCCTGCTGGCGCCCGCGGGGAAATCAATCGCCGATGGTTACGGCTACCTCGCCGCCACACAGTCCCGCGACGGCCGCATCCATTTGATCACCAGCCAGAACCATTATTCGTTTAACCTGGCATGGATCAGGGAATTGCCTTCCACGCCCGCGGGCCGGCCGAAACCTGGAAACTGAATCCATCTGGAGATTCCCCATGCATTCATTCCATCGCTTCTCACGCCGACAGGCGCTGCGCTCGGCGGCGTGCGGGTTCGGCTCGCTGGCCCTGGCTGACATCGCAAGGGCGATGAATCCGCTGGCGCCCAGGTCGCCCGGTGCTCCCGCCAAGGCCAGCAGGGTGATTTTCCTGTTCATGGCGGGCGGGCCTTCCCAGCACGACCTGTTCGACCCGAAGGATTTCATACGCAAGAGGCACGGCCAGCCGATCGACTCGCCGCTGCGCCCCGAAGTGACCCAGGTGGGAACCGAAAAGTTTCTCGCGCTGGGTGAGGTCGCTCCCGTCAGGCCGCGCGGGAAATCGGGAATGATGATTTCCGACCTGATGCCGCACCTCGCGGGCGTTGCCGACGACATCTGCCTGCTGCGCGGCATGAATGCCGACAACCCGCAGCACGCCAGCGCCACGAACCAGTTCCACACGGGTGTGTTCACCGAGGTCCGCCCTTCGATGGGTTCCTGGATCAGCTACGGGCTCGGAACGGAAAACAGCAACCTTCCAAGCTTCGTGACGATCCACGCGCCCGGAGTGCGCACCTACAATTCCAGCTTCCTTCCAGCGGCGCACCAGGGCACCCCGCTGACGGTTCCGCTGGATCCGAATTCCCTGCCCATCGAAAACCTCCGCAACGCCTCGAAAAGCGAATCGTTGCAGAAGCAGCGGATCGACCTCACGGCCCGGCTCAACCGGAGGCTTGTGGGGGAACTGGAAGGCGACCGCGAGATGGAGGGAATGATCCAGAACATGGAACTGGCCTTCCGCATGCAAACCACGACCCCCAGCCTGGTGGACCTGTCGGGGGAAAGCCGCTCCACCCTCGACCTTTACGGCGTGAACGGCAAGGAAACCGACAAGCACGCGCGCGCCTGCCTGCTGGCGCGGAAGCTGAGCGAGTCGGGAGTCAGGTTCGTGCAGGTCACGATGGACGGCTGGGACCATCATGGAGACATCGCCGGAAACATCCCGCGGCTGTGCCGGCAGACCGACCAGCCGGTCGCGGGGCTGCTCAAGGACCTGAAACAGCGAGGATTGCTCGATGAAACGCTCGTGCTGTGGTCGGGCGAGTTCGGCCGCACGCCCTGGAGCCAGGACCTGAGCGGAACCGCGCCCATCTCCAAGCATGGCCGGGAACACCAGCCTGAAAGCTTCTGCGCGTGGATGGCCGGGGCGGGGGTCAGGGCCGGGTTCACCCATGGCGAAACCGACCACCAGGGATATTCGGTCGTCGCCGGGAAAGTCCACATCCACGATCTTCACGCCACCATGCTCCACCTGCTCGGCATCGACCACACCAGTCTCACCTGGCGTCATCTCGGACGCGATTTCCGCCTCACGGATGTGCATGGATCGGTTGTCAGGGAGGTGCTGGCATGAACCTGCGCGGGATGGCGGCGCTGCTGGTGTTGTTGTCGGCGACGGCCTCGGGCAGGACCGAGGTCGAGACCGTGAAGGTCGCCATGCGGGATGGCGTCAGGCTCGCGACCGACGTGCATCGGGACATCGCCCTCAAGCGGTCTCCGGTGGTCCTGATCCGCACGCCTTACGACCGGACGAAGCAGAAGGCGGCGGCCGACCGATGGGTCAAGGCAGGCTATGCGTTCGTGGCCCAGGACTGCCGCGGCACGCGGGAATCGGAAGGGGTCATGGCTCCATACAACAACGAGGGGCAGGACGGTTATGACACCCTTGAATGGATCACGCGCCAACCCTGGTGCGACGGGCGCGTCGGCATGGTGGGCGGCTCGTATGTGGGCGCGGTCCAGTGGCAGGCGGCCATTGAGAATCCTCCGGGCCTGGCGGTCATCGCGCCGCAGGCCACCTGGAGCAGTTTCCACCGAAACCTTTACCTGGGCGGTTCGGTTCGCCTCTCGCTGATCTCGAACTGGATCGCGGGCAACACCCCACGGCCCAAGGACGCCAAGCCCCGCGACATGGACGAGGCGCTCATGCGCCTGCCCCTGGGCGATGTGGACAACGCCATCGGGTGGGACATGCCATGGCTGGACGCTTACCTCACCCATCCGGAACCGAACGGATTCTGGACCCGGCTCGACCTCACCCCGAGGTTGCCCGATCTCAAGCTCCCGGCACTTCATGTGGTTGGCTATTACGACTTCTTCTCGCGGGAATCGGTTGACAATTTCATGTTGATGAGGAACAAGGCCCGCGATCCCGGGACACGGGAGAAGCAAAGGCTCGTGCTGGGTCCGTGGGACCATGGCACGATCGGCAAGTCCAAGGTCGCCGAAATGGATTTCGGACCCGCCGCGGCACTGGATGTCGCGTCCATCCAGCAGGACTTTTTTGATCGGCACCTCAAGAAGGATGCCACGGCGCAATCCAGGCCGTTCCCGGCGGTGATGTACTTTTCCATGGGCGACAACACCTGGCATGAATCATCGAACTGGCCGCCGGAAGCCTCCAAGGCCACCGATTTTTTCCTGCATTCGCAAGGCAAGGCCAACACGCGCAAGGGCGATGGAAGGCTTTCGAGGAAGGCGCCCGGCTCGGTCCAGCCCAACGACTCGTTTGTCGCTGATCCGTCGAAGCCTGTTCCCGCTTGCCCCGTGACACCGGCGCGCCCCGTCAAGGCCGCCGTTTGGGGACCCGTCGACCAGGGGGCCCTCGAGGACCGCGACGATGTCCTCGTCTATGGAACGGGCCCGCTGGCCGAACCCCTGGCCTTCGCCGGCAACATCCAGGCGAAGTTGTTCGTCAGCACCGACACTCCCGATGCCGACTGGGTTGTCAAGGTTGTCGCGATGCGCCGGGGAGGCTTCGCGCAAAACCTGGCCACGGGCATCCTGAGGGGACGCTACCGCCATTCGCTTCTCAAGCCGGAATTGATGAAGCCAGGTGAAACCTATGAGATCACGGTCGACCTCGGCCCATGCGCCGCCAAGATCGACAAGGGAGAGGAACTCAGGGTGGACATCTGCGGGTCGCTCTTTCCCCTGCACGACCGCAACCCCAACACGGCTGAGGGAATTTTCGGATCAAAAACCCAGGTGGCGACGGAAAAGGTTCACCACCAGCCAGGGTCCGCCTCGAGGCTGATCCTGCCCGTCATGGAATCAAGCGGGCCGTGACCAGCCGGGAATCGTTGACTTCTCATCGCGACCAAGGATGGCCTCCGTCCAAACAGGAATCATCAACTTGAAACCGAAAATCATGTTGCTCCTTGGGGCGGTTGCGTTGTTGACAGCACCGGGCGCCCGGGCAGATTCGCTCGACATCGTCCGGGACGGCAAGGTCATCAACCTTGTGCATCCGGAACCGAACCATGTTTACGAAAGCCGCATGGGTTTGGCCTGCCCCCGGCCAAATGGAACGAGATTAAGCTTTCGGAGCGGGGTTCATAAGGTTTGGAATGAGGGGGCGTGAGATGGGAATGGCACGGAGGCGCGCACGGAACCGAGGAAGGCACACGCCGCCAGAACGACCGGTAAGGCGAGATTCATCGCGGAACTCCGGGCTCAATCCACACAAGTGGATACCATGATCGCGGCCGCCGGTTCACGGCTTGGCGGGATTCCCCTCCTTTTTCGGCTTCTCGCTCGGCTTGTCGTCCTTGGGGTGCTTCTTGTCCGAGTAGCCCGAGGGTCGGTCGGCGCCCCCAAAGACCAGGAACGACCGGACCCGATCGTCGGTCTTGTGAGTCACGAGGTTCCAACCCTTCTGGAGGGTCACGCCTTCGGTTGCCGCGCTCGGCTTCTTCGCCTGGCCCGCTTCGGCACAAATCGGCCGATAGCCCTCCAGCTTGGCGGAAAACGGATTATGCAGAAAACAGCCGGCCGGCAATTTCGCCGGTCCGCCGATCAACGCGTCGAATTTCGGATCGGTCTTCGCTTCCGCCGGTGCCAGCGTGCCGGCAATGGCCAGCCGGTACTTCTCCCACAATTCCTTGTTGGTCTTGCCGATCAGGTCGGCCGGAACGCGCCCCGTCGCGGCCGGGCGGAACTTGCCGTCGTCCACACTCTTCAGCGGAATGTAGTCGGCGCCTTGCTCGGGGTAGTAGAGTTGCTGCCGCGGATATTTCTCGGTGTCGATCCGAACCACATTCGGGAAGAATAGGATGTTCGGATCACGGGTGAAGAAGCCATCGTAGTTCACGCGCATCGAGATGTCGCGTTTGCTGTTCTTGCCAAAGCGAATTGCTCCCTTGATCTCATCATCCCGGCCGTTTCCGTCGCGCGTGTAGGCCAGCGCCAGCGCGATGTTGGTCTCGTTGTCGTAGTAGCCGCCGTCGATCACCTGCGACTTGGCGACGATGTCGCTGACCGCCAGCCCCGTGCCCCAACCTTCCACATGGAGGTTTTCGTAAAGCGCGCCGCCGATGGCTTCGCTGCCCTGTGAAACGCCTACCTGGGCCGATTTGTGGCCGCCGATGAGCCGCAGGTTTCGCAGGTGAAGGTTGTCGCTGTACAAGAGGCGAACGCCGATGTTCGTGCGCCAGACGGTGCAGTCCTCCAGAATGCTCGGCGTCGCCGGTGGTGAGTTGAAGCGGACGACGATTCCCAGCCCGGACGCGAACGCGACGTTCCCCTTGCACGAGAGAATGGGGAGGTAGTTGATCGTCATGCGCTCCGGCGGCTGATTGTCCTTCGGCGACTTCACGTTGTTGGCCCGCAGTTTCTCGGGCAAATGGGCGACGAGGAACCCACGGCGCCCGAGTCCGGCCTCCACCAGCCCGGACGAGAAGAAGAAGAACCCCGCGTCACGGTGGCCGGCCGCGATGTTGTCTTCCACGATCACGCCGCCGCCTTGCAGCCAGAAGCCGCTGCCCTCGTGGCCGAAGTCCTGGATGTGGTTGCGGGCGACGGTGTCGTGCCCCGATCCGGCGGAGCGCACCGCGAGGTTGCGGCGGAAGCTGCCGACTTCGTCGCCGGCCTCGGTCACGAACGCGGAACCGTGGACATTGAACGCGACATTGTCCTCGAACGCGACATGGCTGCTGTGGTTCACATATCCCCATCCAGGGCTGTTCACGACAGCACAGCCCTTCACGGGAATCGCCGGGGTCTTCAGGTCGGAACCCGTGCGGTGGAAGTGAACCGGATAGCGGCCCCTCGGGTTGGTGCCACTGCCGGCAATCAGCTTCTTCTTGTCGTCGAGTCTGGAATCGTTCGCGGGAATACGTTTGTCGGAGCGTCCCAGGTCGTAGAAGCCGGCGTAGGAGATCGCGACCTGCGGCGAGTGCATGAACATGACATGCCCGTGCCGTGTCAAATCAGCGGGGTTGGCGTTCTGCGATTCCAGGCTCGTGTTGCGGCTCAGGTTGCCAACATAGGCCTTCAGCGCCGGTGCCGACGGACCTGAGGTGACCGGAACGGTGTGATCGAAGTCCAGCCCCCGCACCGTAACCTCAGTTCCGCTGATCCCGAGGATCGTGAGTTCCTCGTCTTCCGAGCGGCCGTTCTTGCCAGACGCGACGGTGCCGGTGAGGACGAGCCGGTCTCCTTTTTTCCAATTCACCGGCGCTTGAGCGAGAGCGAGTTTCGTGTCGCCCTTGCGTGGCTCGCGTGCTAGCGGCAGGTGGGGCGTGACTTGGGCGCCGAACATGCTGAACGCGCCGTGAGCGATCAGCCCGCGGCTGAGCAGGTGCGGGTCCCAGTTGGTGTCGATGGGGCCGCGGTCGGCGAAGATGATGCGTGCCCGCTTGTCGGCCGCGATCGGTTTTTTATCGGTGCCGATGGTGAGTTCGCCGCCGGGCGGCACAACGATCGTGTCCGCGATCATGCCCGTGTCGCGATCCGGGGCGAAGTCCAATTTGCCGTCCACGCGCACGGTTCGCAGAGCGGCGCTCAGCACTTCATCCACAACAACGGTTCGGCCCTTCGGAATCAGCACATTGGCATCGGCACCGGGAATCTTGCCGTCCCTCCAAGTCGCGGCGGCAGACCAGCGGCCGTCGGCCATCGCCGTGTGCGTGGCATCGGCGA
>JAGWVO010000084.1 GCA_018970845.1 Planctomycetota bacterium | reverse complement strand
GTCGCCGCCAAACCTCGCATCGCGGTTCAGCCTTTCTGGCCGGCTTTGCGAATGATCCCAATCTGTTGGCACTGCTGAAAATCAAAGCGAATTCTGCCAATAGTTTTGGCTTCCAAGATGAAATCCAAGACTTCATATTTGATGTTTCAGCCATAATTGCTGCTGATTTCAAGGTTTGAGATTTTTGTTTTTGTGGTTCGCCATTTGCTCAATGTTACATGCGTCCTGATGATTTCATGGAATCCTCTCCAAGACTTTGCATGAATCGCATGAAGTTTCTCCATCATGGATTTCGTTGATCGTTCCACGGCTTGGAGGATTTCAACATGAACAGGGCATTGCTGGCATCCGGTGTCATGGTTGTGGTTCTTGGCCTTGGATGGAGCGGTGCCAGGCTAGGGCACTCGGATGCGAATGATGCGGCCGACTCCCGCCCATGCCTTGCCGAATTGGTCAGCCGACAGGAACAACTCGATGGGTTGAACCAGAGAATCGTGACGCGAATCGCGATGAAGAAGGAACTGATCGATGGTTGGGTTTCGGGATCCTTGGATGCCGACGAGATGATCGATCACTGGACATGGCTGAATAGTTTGAAACCGCTATACACCACCGCCTTGGAGAACTTCTATCCGGGATTGTCCGACCGGCAGGTGGCGATGTGCCAGATTCTCGTGTCGATCGAGGAAATCCAGGCGCGGGCTTTTCCCGCCGAACGGCTCGATGAGGCGGTGACTTCCAACACCATCGCCATGGAGGCTGTCATTTCGGCTCGCATGGCTCCTTGATTGTTCCCTGAGATTGGAAGTTTCTCGCCATAGCGTTCGGGCCCATCTCCTTTCGCGCCTCAAGCCTTGGCTCGGTGGGCCTTGATGATGTCGCGATATTTGGCGGCCTTTTCCGAGATAAGCTCGAACTTGCGGCTGGAGACGGCCTTGGGATCGATGAGTTGGCTGCCGATGCCAAGGCAGCAGGCGCCGGCTTCCAGGAACGAGGCGGCGGTGTTCAGGTCGACGCCGCCCGTCGGCATCATGCGCACCTGGGGAAGCGGACCTCGCACGGCCTTGAAGAACGCAGGACCGACAACCTCGGCCGGAAACACCTTGATGATGTCGGCGCCGGCCTGCCAAGCCTTGGTGATCTCCGTCGGGGTGAAGCAACCGGGCATGACCAGCTTGCCATAGCGGCGGGCCATCGCGATGACCTCGAGGTCGAGTGATGGGGAAACGATGTATTCGGCACCGGCCAGGAATGCCGCGCGGGCGGTTTCCGGGTCGAGCACGGTTCCGGCGCCCAGAAGCATGCGGTCGCCCAGGGCCTTCCTCGCCGCCTTGAGGACATCCAGCGCGTCCGGAACGGTGAAGGTGATTTCGGCGACATCCACCCCGCCCTCGGCAAGCGCCCTGCAAACATCCACAAGCGGCGCGCTCTCGGCGGACCGGACCACGGCCACGATGCCGCAGTCCAACACGCGGCGCATGTCGTCTTCACGGGACATTCAAGCTTCTCCTGGAATGGTTAGCGAGGCGTGGAACCGCCGGGCCGTCGGCGCCACTCGAACATCGAAACGGTGCGCACGATGGCTCGCTCCGTTGGGAAGGTATGGAATGAGGACGCGACAACAAGCCCGTCCCGTCCCTCCACCACGAGGTGGGACAAAGGGGAGGTTTCCCTGGCCTCGTCAGGAAAGGCGTGGATCATGCCGCGGACGGCGCCGGAGGCGACGATTTCGTCATGCACGCGGTCGAAGGCCTCGGCGCCGAGCGATTCAAGCGAGAAACTGGCCTCGTAGCGGATCGCCCCCGCCGGCATCAGCGCCAGGCGCCTTTCCTGCCGTAGCCTGGCGCGAAAAAGCCTGCCGCATTCGGGCAGGATTTGGCCGCGGTCGCAGGCGACCTCGCACACGGTGAGGCCTCCACGGGTGAACCGGATCCAGTGGCCGGTGCGCAGCACGCCCACCTCCACCACGGCATCGCGCCATGGCACCTTGCGGGTGGCGGCGGTCTCGAAGAGTTCTGGGTGCAGCGGCCTGCCGAACACATGAAAGGTCAGGTCGCTGACGCGCGGACGGGTCGAGTTCATTCAAGCCTCCGACCGCATTCTATGGCTTGAAGCGGCTCAGGCGGACCTGTTTTTGCGGGCGGGCAGTCGCATGGTTTCCCCGGGCAGGGAGGGCAGCACCCTGTCTGCGAAGTCGATGCCGTGGACCGAGGCGAGCAGCGCGATCCGTTCCAGCAGGAGTTGGCGGGCATCCCGCGCCGCCTTGCCGCCCCAACCCGGCAGCCAGGCGCTGACCCTGACTTGCGCCGGTTCCTCGCCAGCGGCCGGCATCCATTCGACGGTGGCCGGGCGCCTCGACCATGGAGCGAGTTCCTTGCAGGCGTCCTTAACCCCGGCGATGAACATCTCGCGGCGCTCCGCCGACGATTCCTCCTCCAGGGGAAGGGCAAGCCGCTCGAAGTGCCGGTTGCGCCGCCCCAGGTTTTCCACGGTTCCCTCGGCAAGCGCGCTGTTGGGAAGGATCACCAGGGTTCCCTTGTCGGTGCGGATGCGCGTGGAACGGAACCCGACGGTTTCCACCACCCCCCTGTGCTTGTCGATGATGATCCGGTCGCCGATGCGGAAGGGACGCTCGGAGATGAGCAGAAGCGTGCCGAAGAAGTGCTTGATCGCGTCCTGCGCGGCCAGCGAGATGGCCAAGCCCACGATGCCAAGCCCGGCCAGGATTCGCGTCAGCAGGTCGGCGTCACCCATCAGGTCGATCAGGTAATATCCGGCGACCAGGATGAACGCGATCTTCACCAGGCTCGCCACCGTCGGCGCCAGGAGGTCGTGAAGTCCCGCCTTGTCGTCGACCTGCGGGCGGTTCATGTGGATGTCGAGTCCGAGGTCGGCAAGCCTGTAGGCGGCCCAGAGGCACAGGAAGATCGCGACGGCCTTCGAGGCCGGCAGGAACGCCTTCTGGAAGGCGATCGGCAGGTCGAGGATGTCAAGCCCCCAGAGGATGGCGCCGAAGGCGACCAGCATGCGGATGGGCCTGAGGCGGTTGAACACCATTCCCGAGGGCAGGGACACCCCCGTCCGTGAAAGCAGCAGGGTTCCCGTCAGGTTCACCCCGAGCGTGGCGAACCAACCGGCCGTGTAAGATCCCAACAGGATCACCACCATGCCGATCCACTGGTATCCCTCAAGGTGCCAAAGCCGCGTGCGCAGCAGGTCCGGCATCCGCGTGTGCAGCCAGACGGGTGGACACTCGAGGAAATCGGGACCTTCGCGAAACCAGTACGACTTCGCGACATCGGCGATCGGCTCGGTGCCGATTGCCGAGGGGAAAAGCCTCTCGATCCTTTCGAGGGAATCGGAAGTGAAGAGCCAGCGGTCCTTCCAGGGGTCGGCGGCGCGCCTGCCAATGAAAAGCGCCTCGCCCGTCTCCGAGCGGATCGCGCCCCACCTGCGGCCGTCGGGTTGGTTGGGCACCTCCTGGGGAATGATGAACTTGTTGCGGTCGAGGTAGTACCGGATCTTCCAAGCCAGCCGGGGGCCGAGGCTCGCGCGGGCCGCGGACGGGAAGTCGCTCAGGTCGAGGCACTCGGTGGCCCGGTCCATGTCGCCCTTGTGGAGGCTCCACTCGAAGGTGGCGTAGGTTTCGCGCGGGGTGGAGAAGTCGTGGTAGCGTTCCCGCGCCGTTTTCTGCGTTGCCGTCAGCTTGGCGTACATCTCGGGAAGCCTGAGCAGCGTGTCGTAATCGAATTTCCAGCCGCCGTCCTCCATGCGGCGGAGCAGGACCTCGGCGCCCTGGTTTCCGCCCTTGAGGGTTTGGGGCTCGTCATTCCACAGGTCGGAGATCATGCCGATCTCGAGGTCCATCGAACGCAGCACGGCCTCGAGGTTGATCGCGACCCGCACCGGGCTGATCTCGCGGCCGAGGCGGTTGCTCAGCGGTCCCAGGTCGAGGCAGGCCGCCAGTTCCTCGCGCACCTTGCGTCCGGCCTTCAGTTCCTCGCACAGTCGGAACAAGGTTCCCGCCAAGGCCCGGGGCGACTCCCGGCCCGCCGGAAGCCTGGTTCCCTCGGGTGGTTTCTTGCTGCGGGTTTTCTCGATGTCGCGGAGGATTTCCGGTCCCAGGTCGAGGCCCAGCCTCACCCAGCGCGGATCGGCGGGCTGTCCCTTGACCAGTTCCACCAGCGAAGGCAGGGTCTCGAGCGTCGCGCGGTTGAAAAGCCAAGCCTCCTTGGACTCCGTGACGGCGACGCGTTCCAGGGCGATCCGGCCGCGCGGGGAGGCGAACCATGTGTAACGGGATCCGGCCGGGTCGTTGGGCACCTCGGCGCCATAAAGGAATCCCGACCTCTGGAAAACGAAGGCCAACTGCCGGGCCAGCGCCGGGCCCTTGGTGACCCACAGGCGGGGGGAAATGGCGGAGCTATCCATGCAGGTCGCCGCCTCGACGAAATCACGCCGCGCGATGGCGTCGCGGAATGCCTTGAGGGTCATTTCGGGCGTGCGGCGGCCATCAACCAGGTTGGACGACGGCCGGCCCATCGTCGCCTCGCGCTTGAGACGGAAAACCTCGCGGCGCATGTCGGGGATCGCCTTGACCGTCTCCGCGCTGAATCGCCACCCATCGCCCGGAATGTTGCGGATGACCAGGCGGAAATCCCCTTCCGCGAACAGCACGGTTTCCGTCGCCGTCGTGGTTTCCGGGAGAATGTTGTGGGGCAGGTCGAAGTGGTCGAGGATTTCCCCAAGGTGAACGGCGGCGAGGTGGAGTTGCTGCTGTTCGGCCTGCAGGAGTGAATTGTCAAGGCAGCGGCCGGCCGTTTGGATCAACTCCGGCCTGTGGTCGAGTCCCTCCAGCGAGAAGTAGAAGGTTTCGAGCATTTGCCGCGGCGTGGTTCGGCCAAGCAGGGGGTCTTCCATCGATGGAAACGGATTGAACGCGGCGGGAACCTGCGGTTGCTGCCAGGCGGGAAGGCGCCCCGCGACCGCGACGAGTGCGACAAGGAACGCGAAACGAAAGGCTTGAAAAAGCATCGGGACGGCCTCCCAAACCGGCGGGGGGATAGGCTAAACCGGTGATGGAGGCAAAAGAAAGGCCGGACTGGCCCGAATCAGGGTTCCCCGGCGGGCGGCCGGCCCTGTTTTCGGGCTTTTGCCGCGCTTGGCATCGTTTTCAGGAAGAAATGGAACCCTGTGGCGCCCCGAAATCGCCTGCCTTACCATTTCCGCATGATCACCCGCGCCAAGGGGCCCAGATGAACTCCCCCGGCTTCACCTGGCCCGACTATGCCGTGATGCTGGCCTACTTCGGCGGCATGATGCTCATCGCCTTGCAGGCCGGGCGCCGTCGCGGGACCGCCGACGAGTATTTTCTCGGCCACCGCGACATCCCGTGGTATGCCATCGGCTTGAGCATCGTCGCCACGCTCATCTCCTCGCTCACCTACATATCAGAACCTGGGGAGGTGTTCCTTTCCGGTTTCACGAACATCCTTGGAAAACTGATCGCGATTGTCCTTGAAACCGGATTCGTTCTCTTCCTGTTCATTCCGTTCCTCATGAGGTTCCGCTTCACCTCGGCGTATGAGTACCTGGGCCACCGGTTCAATTCATCGGCGAGGCGGACGGGGGTGATCTTTTTCTCGGTGCAGACCGTCGCCTGGATGGGGTTTGTCATTTTGGCGATGGCCCGGACCATGGCCGAGGCCACCGGCCTCGACTTGGGGATGTTCGTGTGGGTGATCGGCATCGGCACGACCGCCTACACGATGATCGGCGGATACCGGGGCGTGGTCTGGACCGATGTCGCGCAGTTCTTCCTGATGCTCGGAGGCGCGCTTGGCTGCCTCGCCTTCGTCGGCTGGCAAACGGGATCGACACCCGCCGACTGGGTCCGGACCGGCATGGAGGTTCACGCCGCCCGGCAGAGCGCTCCCTGGGTGAGCCTGGATCCTTTCGCCCGCACATCCATCGCCACCTTCGCCCTGACAATGTTCGTGTGGCACGCCTGCATCCACCTCGGAAACCAGATGACCGTCCAGAGGTATTTCTCAACCACCGACCTGCCGATGGCGCGCAGGAGTTTCCTGCTCGCCGTGGCCGGGAACCTTTGCATCAATGGCGTTCTGGTCCTCGTTGGACTGGCGATCCTGCACCAGGATGTCCACTTCGGTTCCGTCCGGGAACTTGAACAGGAAAAGAAGGCGGACATGATCTTTCCGCGCTTCATCGTCACCCACCTGCCAGCCGGACTGGCGGGGGGAGTCCTCACCGCGGTGCTGGCGGCGGCGATGTCAACCATCTCATCGGGATTCCATTCCCTGGCCACCGTCCTTACCGTGGAACGCGGTGGCGATTCCCCCGGCGGGCGCATGTCGTGGGCGGTGGGCGTGACGCTGGCCGGCGGGTTCATCTCGACCATGCTTGCCTTCGGCATCGACTTCCTGGCGAAGGACCGCAACATCATCGAGATGATGCCCCGGAGCTTCAACTGCTTCACGGCTCCGCTGGGTGGCATGTTCCTTGTGGGAATGTTCATTCCGAGGGTTGGCGGCAGGGCCGTCACCATCGGGGCGTTCGCGTCGCTCGCCGCGGCGATTTTGGTTTCCTACGGCAAGGAGATCGCCGGGCTGGAACGGAACATCAGCTTCACCCTGGTCATGCCCGTTTCCCTCGCCGTGATGGTGGCGGTTTCGGCCGGCGTGTCGTTGGCTTTTCCGGAGCGGGGGGCGAACACCGCCGGCCTCACCTGGTTCAGCATGGACAAGACTCCCGACATCGATCCCGCGCTCCTGTCCCAATCCGGTGGACGCCCATGAATTCCGATTCCTTCCGCGTGGCCTTCGTTGGGATCGACCATCCGCACGGAAGCGGCTGGCGCGAATCGCTGGGCGAACTGGGCGAGGCCGCCGCCTTGGTGGCCGTCGTCCCGGGATTTTCCAACTCGCTGGCCAGCCTCGAGGAAAGGCACAGCGCGTTGCCGAGGTTCGACCGGGTGGAGGACCTTGTCGCCTGGGGAGGCTTTGACGGGGCGGTTGTCTGCCTCCCGAACGACAAGGCGCCCGCCGCGGCGATCGAACTCGCGCGCTCGGGCAAGGCGATCCTGATGGAGAAGCCCGCGGCCGGCGCGGCCCGCGACTGGGAAGCGGCCGTAAAGGAAGTACGGAAACGGCGGGTCGCCTTCCAGGCGGGGTATATGTGGCGTTACGACGAGGGCGCTTCCCGGCTGAGGGCCATGTTCCAGGACAGGCGTTTCGGGAAACGGATCTCCATCCAGATGAGATGGTTCACGAGTGACGCCCGACGGCGCGGAACCGGACACTATCTGTTTGACAGGAAAACAAGCGGGGGCGGATTCTTCAACTGGCTGGGCTGTCATTGGCTTGATCTTTTGCCCTGGGTGACGGGGTCGCGAGCCAAGACCGTGCTGGCGCGCGTGGGAAACCTCGCTGATGCCGCGCTTGAAGTCGAGGATGGCGGCACGGCGATCATTGAGATGGAGGATGGGGCGCAGGCGGTTCTCTCGGGCGGATACTGGCTTCCCCGCTGGGCCGGGGAATCGGGCTGGAGCGTTTATGGTGGCGACCGCTGGGTGCATTGGAATCCGGCATATCCGGGAACCTCGGGAAAGTTCGAGATTCACGGGCCGCAACCCCAGTTCATGCCGATGGACGAGGAGTTCTCGCTGCCGCCCGACGGCGTCAAGGGATATGGCGGCGCCAAGACTGTCGACCTGATCACCGACTGGATCAGGTGCGCCCGGGAAGGCGGTGATTGCCGCAACACGCCCGAGTCGGTGCTGGAAACGTTGAGGCTTGTCGACGCGGTTTACGCGTCCTCGGAATCGGGATCCTTGGCAGTTCTTGCCTGACTAGGCATTCTCCGCGGCGATCTCCGTCACCAGGTCGCCGATCCGCTCGATGGTGCCGAGCAGCAGGTCGCCCGGCTTGAGGAAGGTTGCCGACGAATGTCCGACCCCCGCCGGCGTTCCGGTGGAGATGATGTCCCCGGGTTCGAGCGTGGTCATCGACGAGATGAACTCGATGATGGCGGAGACGGGGAAAATCATCTTCGAGGTGTGGGAATCCTGCCTGGTCTGGCCGTTGAGTCTCAGTTGGAGGCCCAGGGTTTGCGGGTCGGGCAGGAAACCGGCATCGAGGGCGCACGGTCCGGCCGGGCAGAAGCCGTCGAACCATTTGCCATGCAGCCAGTCGAAAAAGGCGTCGCGTTCCCGTTTTTTTCGCCCGGGATTGGGACGAAACCGCCTGTTGGAGATGTCGTTGATGATGGTGTACCCGGCGACATGGGCCAACGCCTCATCCGCGCTCACCGACTTGCAAGTCCTGCCGATGATCACCCCCAGTTCCAACTCCCAGTCGATGGCTCCCGGCGAGACGGCGGGGAGCCTTACGGGTTGATGCGGGTCGTTCAAGGTCGTGGAAGCCGGCTTCATGAAGACATAGGGGAAAGTCTCCTCCCTCTCCGCGGCGATTTCACCAGCCTCCCTGACATGTTCGGCGTAGTTGCCCGCCAACAGGAACAGCTTGTTGGGCTTGGGAATCGGCACGAGGAATCGTCCACCGGCGATGGCGCGCGCGGGGTTGAACGCGGCGAACAACTCCACGGCCCTGGCATGATGGGCGCCATGCCGGAGGCAATCGAGGACCGAAGCGCCGCCGATCCAGTCGCCCGGCAGGCCCGCCGCGCGGGCGACATCCTCGAGCGGGCAGAAGCCGGATTCGTGGTAAAACGCCAGCTTTTCCACGCCACCCGCCATCACCCTGCAAACGCGCATGAAAAACCCTCCGGTGTCGCCGGCAAGTTGTGTTTCGTGGATTGCCGGTTCCGTTGACTGATCGTCGCATGGTGGCGGCGGGAGCGCCAATGAGCCGCCGACTTGCCAATCAGGTTCCGGGCCATCGGATCAGTCTTGTTCCGGCCCGGCTGCGTCTCCATGCCTGCGGCGCCACACCGTGCCGCGGCTGACGGCTTCGGTGCCGAACCTGGCCCGTATGGCATCCAGGGCGTTGTCCAGCTTGGCCGGACGGGCGTCGGGCGGAGGATCGAAAAGGCCGCGTTGGACTTGCTCGGGCCTCGCGAGATCGGTGGCCGTGGCACCCACCAACCGGGCCGGAAGCAGGTCCGAGGCGCACAGGTCCCGCAGCAGTTCCTTGGCCACATCGAGGAGTTCGCTTGTTGTTTGCGTGTGCCGCGGCAACTTCCGGCTTCGGCTCTTGGTGCGGAAGTCGCCCGAACGCAGCTTGACCTCAAGGCCTCCAGCCAACAGGCCCCTGGACCGCAACCCCTCGGCGACCTCCTCAACCTGCTCCATCAGCCAGGCGGCCAGCACCCAAGGCTCGCCGATGTCGTTTCCGAAGGTGGTTTCGGATCCCATCGATTTGGCCTGGCGGTGAGGGGTCACCTGCCGGTCGTCCTCCCCCAGGGCCATGGCGCGCAGGTGGGCTCCCCCGGGGCCGAGGATGGCGACGACCGCCTTCTCGGCGAGCCTTTGCAGATCCCCCAGGGTGCGGAGGCCCGCCGCGTGCAATTTTGCCACGCCCTTCTCGCCCACGCCCCACAGCTTGCCGACGGGCAGTGGAGCCAGAAACGGTGCAAGCTCCACCGGCGCCACCACGAATCCGTCGGGTTTGCGGAGGTCGCTGCACAACTTGGCGATCCACTTGTTCGGGCCTATGCCCACGGACGCGGTGAGTCCCGTTTCCGCGAGGATCCGATGCCTGATCGCCTTGCCGACATCCTCGGAGGAACCGAACAGGTGTTCCGTTCCCCGGCTGTCGAGGTAGGCCTCGTCAAGGCTGAGAGGTTCCACCAGCGGGGTGAACGACTCGAATATGGCCCGGATTTTCACGGCCTCGGCGCGGTAAGCCGCCATGCGGACGGGAAGGAATTCGCCGTGCGGGCAAAGGCGCCGGGCCGTGGCTCCCGGCATGGCGGAATGCACGCCGTGCCTTCGGGCCTCATAACTGGCCGCGGAAACAACGCCGCGGCCCGATGCACCGCCCACGATGACGGGCTTGCCCTTGAGGGAAGGATTGTCCCGCTGCTCAATGGACGCGTAGAAAGCGTCCATGTCCACATGAAGGATGGTGTGCGGGGCGGGCATGCCCTTGGCCCTCAGGCCGTTGCCACGCCCGTTCCCCTCAAGGCCTTGTTGGCCAGGTGGGCGGCGGCGGCGGAAAGAACTCCCGCTTTCGCCGGGCAACTCGTGGGCTTGCCTTCGCGGATGGCGCCCACCCATTCGGCCAGGTGGAGCAGTTCGCCATCGGGCTGGTCATAAAAGTCGGCTCCGGGCCGGCCTTGGCCAAGGATGCGGCTGATCGCGGGCAGCTTCTTGTTGTGATCGGGGAAGAACTCGAAACGGCCGCGGTCGAGGTAGACGGTTCCCTCGTTCGTCATGAACTCGATCCGCGACCCCTGCCTCGCGTTGCTGAATGTTCCCTCGAAGTGGGTTTGCACCCCCCCGGGATACGACAGCAGGCACTGCACGCTGTCGGGCGTTTCCCAGACTCCCTTGGCGTTCACGAAGTCTCCGATGGCGACCGCCTTTTCCGGCGTGTCTTTTCCCGTGAGCCAGTGGGCCACATCGATCCAGTGCACCATGAGGTCGGTGAAGATTCCGCCGCCGAAGTCCCAGAACCAGCGCCAATTCTTCATCTTGTAGCCGTCGAGCGGTTGTTCGGGAGCGGTGCCGAGGAATCCTTTCCAGTCAACCGTCGCGGGATCGACAACCACCTTGTCGCGGTTGAACCTGTTGCTGTTGCGGTTCCAGCTCAAGGTGATCTTGTTCACGGTGCCAAGCTTGCCGGAGGACAGCATCTCCTTGGCTTCGCGGATGTGGGGCATGCTCCGCTGCTGCATGCCCACTTGCACCACTTTCTTCGCCTTGGCCTCCGCGTCGATCACCGGTTGGCCTTCCGCGACCGTATGCGTGAGCGGCTTTTCCACATAAACATGCTTGCCAGCCTCGAGCGCCGCCACCGTCATCGGCACATGCCAATGGTCGGCGCTGGCGATGAGCACGGCATCGATGTCCTTGCGGTCGAGCACGGCCTTGAACTCGCGACCATCCAGCGCGGGTTGGCCCGGCAGCATCTTGCGGGTTTCGGCGCGCGCGGCATCCTGAACATCGGCCAGGGCCGTGACCTTCACCCCGGGAACCTTGAGGAGGGCCTTCAGCAGGTGCCGGCATCGGCCACCGGTGCCCAGAAGGCCGATGTTGATCGCGTTCTCCGCGGACAGGGCCTTGCCGGCCTCCAAGGTGAGGGCCCCGGCGGCCAAGGCGTTCGTGGTCATCCAGTGGCGACGGTCGATGTTCATGGGGGAGGCTCCAAGTGAAGGTTCCATTATTGAATCGCCATGGCGACGCCAGTCCAGCGAAAAAGCCGAACCTCGACAAATATCCGGAGTCACCAGACCTTGCCGCGGGGGTGGTGGCGGACATGGGAAACAAGGCGCATCGGCCATGGCCCGGATTCGCTCGCTGGACTCGGCGGGCCCTTCGCGCGATTACCTGAGCGGCAACCGGATAGCCGGATAATGAATCAGCTTTTTGCAATAAGCTGATTGCCGGCAGATCGTTTCGCATGCAATTCCAGGCGGATACGATAACTTGACCTGCATCAATGGGTGATGTTCATCGTCCCATGCCGCCGAAGGCGGGGCATGGTCGCCGCCCA
>JAGWVO010000632.1 GCA_018970845.1 Planctomycetota bacterium | reverse complement strand
ATCGGGGAGCTGATCAGTGACTCGGTATAGTCTGGCCGGTGCCAGGCGAGGGCCTGCGGCAGGGTGCTGACATCGGCGGCGGGCAGGAGTTTGGCAAGATTGAGGCGGCCGCCGGTGACACATTGGCCGTTTAAACCCGGTATCAGATCAACGGCGTTGGTGTTGACCACCCGGCCGACCCGCTGGGAAACGGTGTCATTGGGGTATTCAGCGATGAGGAGAGCGACCGCCCCGCTCACAACAGGGGCGGCAAAAGAGGTTCCTTGCCCCTGCGCATAAGAAGAATCACTGGTTCCGGAAATAGTCGTCGACCACATTTCAACTCCAGGAACCATCAGATCAACGGAGGTGGAGCCGTAGTTGGAAAAACTGGCTTTATTATCATTCCGGTCGGTGGCACCCACCGCGATGATGTTATTCAAGGGGTAAGATATTTCAGAGCGCGGCGGTATGATGCTGGCGGCACGTTCAATGTATTTTGTGTAGCTCGCTGGAAAAAAAGGGGTGCTGTCATTATTCGTTCCGTCGTTGCCGGCTGCTGCCACAAGGACAATGCCGGCCTGCTGAGCCCGATAAATCGCCGCAGCTTCCGATCCGCTTCCCGTGTCATTGCGGCTCGAGCTGCCATAGCTGGCATTGATCACTTTAGCGCCTTTCGCAATGGCGTAATCAATACACTGAATCGCATCGGACAGGGATCCGGTGTTTCCGTCAATAAAACGGAGTGCCATGATTAGGGCGCCTGACCATGCCACCCCGGAAACACCGAAGCCGTTGTTGCCCACCGCGGCGATGAGTCCGGCGCAATGGGTGCCGTGACCATCCACTGTCATGGGATTGCCATCGTTGCCGAAATAATCTGCACCGTAAACATCATCGACCACGCCGTTTCCGTCATTGTCAACGCCGTCTCCGGCGGTTTCCCCCGGATTGGTCCACATGTTGGAAAGTAAATCTTCGTGGGTGTAGCGGACACCGCAGTCGATTACAGCCACGATCACCTTATTGGTCGTGCCATAGAATGCCGAGGTTCGGCGATCCCACGCTCGCGGGGCTTTGATATCTTTATCGGTCTGTGCGTTGTTATAGAGATGCCACTGGCTGAAATTCGTCATGTAAAAGTCATTTGGAGTAAGCATGGAACGGACGAGATGATTCGGTTCGGCGTAGTCGATGGATATGCCGGAGTTGGTGCTGCCAGCAAGCGCCTCGGGAACGGCCTCCAGCTTGCGGGGCAAGGCGACCAGCCAGGTGTCAGGGGCGAAGGGTTTGGCGGCGGCTTGGCCGCCAAGTTTGGCTGCCAAGGACTGGATCTCTTCCCTGGGCGAGCCTTCCGGGAGTTTGACGATGATCTGATCACCAACCATTTCGACGGTCTTCAACACTCTGGCTTCACCGCTTGGCAGGACTTCAATTTCCTGTTCCACGCGAACGAAAGGATATTTGCCTGAGGCTTGAAAGGTGGAAGCGCGGAGTTGGATGCCGGGCTTTTCGGGAAGAGATCTCAGGGACCAATCGAGAAGCTTCCAGTCGGGACTGCGGGCCGGGGGCTCGGGTTTTAGGTTAGCAGGTTGATCCGAGCGCGGGGCGGAAACGACTAAAGGCATGGAATCCAAACTAGTCGGAGGTTCAGAGGTGTCGGGGTTGATGGTTTCGGATGAAGATGGGCGTTTAGCGGCCGTGGTCTCCGTAGCGGCTGAATTTTTGGGAACTGGTTGGGAGAAAAAGACAAAAGACCACACGGCGGCTAGTGCCGTCAGGGCCACCAAAATGATGGCAACCGCGCCAAGTCGTCTATTCATCTTTTGCTTAACTACTTAGACAATAAAGCAGGGGATTTTGTTCACGCAAAC
>JAGWVO010000083.1 GCA_018970845.1 Planctomycetota bacterium | reverse complement strand
CCACACCCCCGACATCAACCTGCCCGCGGGCATGGCTGTCAGGTGCAGCGCGTGGGTCAACATCCCCAAGAAGATCACGGCGAGTGCCGATGGAGCGATTTTCTATGACAGCGCCGGCGGGGAACCCCTGGCCACCCGTTTGCCATCCACAAGCGGGTGGAGGCAGGTCACCATCTACAGGACGGTTCCGCCGTCGGGGAAGATCCACCTGACGATGGCCCTGACCGGAACGGGAACCGCCTACTTCGACGATGTGAAAATCGAGCCTCTTGTCGACGGGGCCAATGGCGCGCCCGATCCCGAGGCTCAGCCGACCAACCCGTAGGACTTGAGCGCTTCCCGAACCTTCTTTTCCCCGGCATCGTCCAGGGCGCACATCGGCAGCCTCAGGTCCCCGGTGTCGCGGCCAAGGATTTTCAGCGCCGTCTTCACCGGTATGGGATTGGTCGCGATTCCCAACAGGTCGCGGGCCAGGCCGAAAAGCTTGTGGTGCCACCGTGTGGCGTCAGCGACCTTGCCCTCCCTGAACGCGGTCACCAACGCCTTCATGTCCGCCGGAACGAGGTTGCCGACCACCGACACGACTCCCGATCCGCCGACCGACATCAGCGGAACGGTCAGGCTGTCATCGCCGCTCAAGAGAGTCAGGCCGCTCAAGGCGATGACCTGGGATGCCTGATCGAGCGAACCCGTGGCCTCCTTGATGGCGACGATGGCCGGATGCTCCCCCAGTCGCGCGATGGTTTCCGGCGTCATCGAGGACCCGGTTCTTCCGGGAATGTTGTAAAGCACGATCGGAAGGCCAACCTCGTCGGCCACGGCCTTGAAATGGCGATAATAACCTTCCTGGGTGGGCTTGTTGTAATAAGGCCCCACCATCAGCGCGCCATCGGCCCCGACCTTCTTGGCAAACTTGGTCAGGCTGACCGCCTCCCGGGTGCAATTCGATCCAGTGCCCGCCATGACCCGAATCCGGCCCGCCGCCCGCTCAACCACCGTGGCGATCACCTTCTCATGCTCATCGTGGTCAAGTGTTGGGGATTCGCCGGTGGTTCCCACGGGCGCCAGGCAATCCGTGCCCTGGGAAACATGCCAGTCCACCGTCTTGGCCAGCGCGGCATAATCCACGGAGCCATCCCGGAAAGGCGTGGTCAAGGCAACCGTCAGACCCGCGAACTGCTCACCCTTGGCGCGCTTCATCATCCTGCTCCTTGTTCCTTCCATGAACCGGCAATTTCCTGTTTTAGGACGCCGGGCCGAAAGCGCCCATGACCACAATTCCGGAAGATGGAAAAACAAGCAGTCTTACAAGCGACTAGGATAAATGCGAGGAGTTTGCCATGTCGAAACCCATCTCTGTCGGGGCCGTGTTCCTGGATGCCGTTGGCACCGTTCTCGACCCTTGCCCGACCGTTCGTCGGGCCTATTGGGAAGCCGGAAAACGGCACGGACACGACGCCTCGGAACTGGAAATCGGGCAGCGATTCAACAGGGTCTTTCGCGAACAGGAATCCCAGGACAGGAACAAGGGACTTCGCACCGACGAGCAACGCGAGGAGCAGCGCTGGCGCGGCATTGTCTCGGCCACGCTACCTGGCATACCGGATCCGGACGCATGCTACCGGGAACTTCACGACCATTTTGCCCGGGCCGATTCATGGCGACTGCTCCCGGGAGCGGTGGAATTGTTCGCCCTGCTAGATGAAATGGGAATCGTCAGTGGAATTGCCAGCAATTTTGACTCCAGGCTTCACGGCATCATTCAAAACAGCCAGCTCAAACACCATGTCAGGCATGTCGTGGTGAGTTCGGAGATAGGCTGGCGGAAGCCTGCCCGGGAATTCTTCCTGCACCTCTGTGAAATCACGGGGTTGCCCGCGCAGAATATCCTCATGGTGGGAGATGACCAGGAAAATGATGTGAACGGACCGAGGGTAATCGGCATGCCATCAATCCTGGTTGCCACCCGTAGTCCAACTGGAAATGCGACGGATTTGGCGGGATTGGCGGAAATGATCAGGCGTGATCAGATCGTGCCGCTTCGCCAGCTTCAATCATCCCGTGCCAACTCCTGAGTCTCGGAATCACTTGCCGTTGAGGCGCTGCCAAGCCAACCCGGGAACATCCCAACGGTACGAGACAAGACGCTTGCCATCCACCTCGGTGACATAGGCTGTCTTGCCATCAGGCCCGCCAAAGCAGATGTTGGTCGGGTTTTTTCCCAAGACCTCGATTTCCTTGATGACCTCTCCCTTGGGCGACACGATCGCCACGGTTCCCTTTCCATGCCGGGTGACATGGAGATTGCCAGCGGCATCGGCGCGCATGCCGTCAAACCCGTGGTCAGGGAACTGCTTGAGCAGTTTCTTTTGGCCAAGCGTCTTGTCGGCAAGGATTGGAAAGGCCCAGAGGTTCCGCTGCACGGACTCGTTGACATAAAGGGTTTTCCCATCGGGAGACACCTCGATGCCATTGGTGGTTCCCATTTCTGCCGCGACCCGGTGCGTGCTGCCGTTGGCGTCAATCCGCCAAAGCTGGCCGGTTCCCTTGCCCCAGTTGGGATCACTGGCCCAAAGGGTTCCATCCTCCGAGATCGCAAGGTCGTTGGGTTGGTTCATTTGAGGGTTGTGGGCGAACACCTCGATATTCTTCGATGCCGGATCAATGCGAAGGATGTTGTGGCCCGTGTAGTCGGCGACGAACATCTTCCCTTGCTTGTTGAAGACGATGCCGTTTCCAACCGATTTGTTTGGAAGAGTGACCCAAATCTCGCCCTTGCCTTCCGGAGTGACCCTGCCGATGGTGCCCTGCTTTCCATAATTCACGGCAAAGATGTCACCAGCCGGCCCGCAAGCCGGTCCCTCGATTCCGGAAGTGAATTCACCCGGCTTGGTCAGTGCAACGGCCTTGTCGAGCGGTTTATCCGCTTGGAACACGATGAGGACGGCCATCGGCAGAAAGGCGGCTGATCGGATGAGCATGGGTGCGATACCTCCGGTTCATTTCATGGATTACGGTCAACTCATCGGCCAAGCAACAGGGCGCGGGAAAGCGAGGCGCTGGCGACATAGCTCAGTTTGCCGATCCGGCACATCTGATGGATGCGCACCACGAAGTCGGGGCAGGTGCTGACAAGGCAGTACGCGTCGGCCTGGCCCACGGAGTATTCCGATTCAAGCCACGCCATCAAGTCCTCCGTGGCTCCCTGAACGGCCGCCTCGAGTGGACGATCAACCCGGACAGCGACGATGCGGTCTGGCGTTTCAATGCGGATTCCCGGGGTTTTCCATCCCTTGATGAGGTTGAGCGACAACCTCACGCACGCCTGCGACTCGGCCGCCGTTCCGGAAAATTCGGTGTCCCCCTGGCTCGCGTGGGTGTCCCCGAGGTAAAAGAGGGCGCCCGGATGGTACACCGGCAGGAAAATCCTGTTGCCGGGGCAGGCAAGGTCGATGTCGAGATTGCCACCCCAAAGCCCCTGCCCGTCGAGCGTGGTCAAGACTTCCCGTTCCGGGGCGACTCCCAAGGTTCCCACGAAAGGCTTGGCAGGCCAGGAGAAACGATCGTTGAGCCGGACGGTTCCCTTGCCCCTGGAACCATCGGGGCCCGGTTCATGCCGCAGGATGCGCGTCGTGTACCCGCCAGAAAGTCCCGGCCAACGGGTGCTGTTACCCAACGGGCCCCTGCCCGGACCGGCGGCGGTCCATGAGGTCGCCTCCAGTTCCATCGACCGGATGTCGACAACCAGCGTGTCGCCCGGTTCGGCGCCCTCGACAAACACGGGCCCGCCCACCGGATTGGCCAGTGGCGGGTTGCGGTCAAATCCCGGACGCTTGGAGGGAATGGCAAGGTCCGCCTCGGTGCGGAAGTAGCCCGACCCCGCATCCCAGGTCTCGATTTCGAATTCCTCTCCCGCGGCGACGCGCAACCGGGGTTCGTCCCGCCAGTCGAACGCGAACATCCGGGCTTGGTCCCGGGCGATTTTCTTCATGGCTTCCCCGTCATGCCAGCAACTTGTTGACAACCTTGCCACCCACATCCGTCAGGCGGAAATCCCTTCCCTGGAACCGGTAGGTGAGCCGCAGGTGGTCCATTCCGAACAGGTGGAGGATCGTGGCGTGCAGGTCGTTGACATGCACCGGATCCTCGAGGATGCTCCACCCGATTTCATCCGTTTTTCCGAGCACTTGGCCGCCTTTGATTCCACCGCCCGCCATCCAGATGCTGAAGGCGAACGGATGGTGATCCCTTCCGGTCACATTTGACGAACCACCCCTGTTTTCACCAAGCGGGGTCCTGCCGAATTCCGAGAGCCACAAAACCAGGGTGGAGTCGAGCATTCCGCGGGCCTTGAGGTCGTCAAGCAGGGCGGCGACCGGCTGGTCGGCCATCAGGCAGTTGTGCGTCAGTTCATTGTCGAGGTTGCTGTGGTGGTCCCACGAGGCATGGAACAGGTTGACAAACCTGACTCCCCTCTCGACAAGGCGCCTGGCCAGGAGACAGTTCGTGGCGAAGGAACGGAACTGGCCCGGCCCCCCTCCCCGCGAAGCCTTGATCGCCGGTTCTTTCCTGTCGAGGCCGTAGCGCTCGATCGTCCGCTTGTCCTCGCGGCTGAGGTCGATGAGTTCCGGCGCCGAGGCCTGCATCCGGAAGGCCAGCTCGTAGCTTTCCACTCGGCTGGCAATCTCCGGATCTCCCAAGTGCTTGTATTGTCCGGCGCCAAGGCTGGAGAGCGCGCGAATGGTGGCCTCCTGGATATCGGCGTCGACTCCCGGGGGATTCGAAAGGTTCAAGACAGGATCGCCCTGGTTCCTGAAAAGCACCCCCTGATAGGTCGAGGGAAGGAACCCGCTGCCCCAGTTCGAGGTTCCGCCGCTTGTTCCCCTGCCGCTTGAAAGCACCACATATCCGGGAAGGTCGCGGGATGGCGAGCCAAGGCCATAGTTGAGCCAGGAACCCATGCTGGGCCTGCCGAACACGGGGGCGCCCGTGTTCATGAGCAGTTGGCCCGGGTGGTGATTGAACGCCTCGGTGTGCATGGAGCGGACCAGGGCGATGTCATCCGCGTGGCGTGACAGGTAGGGAAGAAGATCGCTCAACTCCATGCCGCAGCCGCCATGGCGCGCGAATGTCCTGGGGCTTCCCAGGACGCGCGCCCCTTCCTTCTGGATGAAGGCGAAGCGGACATTCCTGGTGAGGGAATCGGGCAATTTCTGGCCATGCAACTCGTTGAGCTTGGGCTTGGGGTCGAAAAGGTCGATCTGGCTGGGCCCGCCCTCGAGGTAGATGCAAATGCAGGCCTTCGCCTTCGGAGCGGCGTGCGATGGCTTGGGCGATAACGGATTGGCGACGGGAGTGGCGCCGGCCATTTGATGCGCGAGCGCCAAAAGGCCCGTGCCGCTGGCCGCGGAGGTGAGGAATCCCCGGCGAGCCAGGCCGTGAACCGGATTCATGTCGGGTCCCATCATCATCATCGCCCCCGTCATTCGCGAACAGGAACCGACTCAAGGTTGAGAAGAAGCCGGGCCACAACCGTCCACGCCCTGCCCTCGGCATCGTCTTTTCCGGCGAACTTGGCACGCGCCGTCGTCAGGAACCCCGATAGGGTGGCCTCCTCATCCGGGCTTGGCGGTCGTCCCGCGGAACGCAGCATTCCTTGTCTCAGTCGCGAGGCATCGCTTCCTGACTCGGCCTTCAGGATTCCGCCCAATGAAACGGCGCACTCGAAGAAGACCGGGTCATTGAGCAGCGTCAGGGCTTGCAGCGGGGTCGTGGATCTCTCACGGCGCATGACGCAGACATTCGCGTCGGGCGCGTCGAAGGTCATCAGCATCGGGTAGGGACTGGTTCGCTGGAACCAGGTGTAAAGTCCCCTGCGGTGGCGGTCCCTTGCTTTCGACCCATTTGGCCGAGTTGGCATATGTCAGTTCGCTGATCCCGGCGGGCTGGGGCGGGCGCACGCTCGGCCCGCCAACCTTGCGCGAGAGCAGTCCGCTGGCCGCCAGGCAGACATCACGAACGGCTTCCGCCTCCAACCGAAGCCTGGCCTGCCGGCCGACAAGCCTGTTGTAAGGATCTTTTTCGCCAAGGTCGGCTCGCCAAGCCGAGGATTGCCGATAGGCGGCAGACAACATCAGGAGCTTGAGGAATCGCTTGGTGTCCCAGCCGTCCGACCTGTACCTGTCGGCAAGCCAATCCAGCAATTCAGGGTGGCTGGGCGCCTCGCCCTGTGTGCCAAAATCCTCAAGCGTGGCCACGATCCCGCGGCCGAACAGCTTGCTCCAAAACCAATTGACAATGACGCGCGAGGTCAATGGATTCTCGGGCCCGGTGAGCCATCGAGCCAGGTCAAGCCGCGTGGGTTGGGCCTCGGTCTTCAGGGGAGGAAGAACGGCCGGGGTTCCGGCGGAAACAACGGTGCCCTTTCGCAGGAAATCGCCCCGGATCATCACATGGGTCGGCCTCTCCGCACCGCGTGCCAAGGTCGGCATCACCGGCGGCTTGGGCGCGTTTTTTTTCAGGGTCGCCAAGTCCTTCTCGAGGGCCGCAGCGGCCTTCGCGTCGCCGGAGGCCTTGAGTGTTTTGAGCCGATCCTCGGTTTGCCCGACCTTCGCCGCGTGGGCATCCATGGCCTTTTGCCAGACGGCGTGTTCAGGTCCCTGCCCGATCGGCAAGTCGACCTCGGCGTCCGAATTGAAGAACGCGAACATTTCATAATATTCGCGCTGGGAAAACGGGTCGTACTTATGGTCATGGCATTGGGAGCAGCCAAGGGTCAGGCCCAGGAACACCCTGGCGGTTGTGTTGACACGGTCAACGACGGCTTCGACCCGAAACTGTTCCTGGTCGACGCCGCCTTCCTTGTTCGTGAGGGTGTTGCGGTGAAAACCCGTGGCCTGGCGCTGGGATGGCCCCGATCCCGGAACCATGTCCCCTGCCAACTGCTCCAACGCGAACCTGTCAAATGGCATGTTCGCGTTGAAGGCGTCGATCACCCAATCCCGATAGCGGAAGGCATTGGGGCGAGCCGTATCCTTTTCATATCCGTCACTGTCGGCATATCGGGCCAAGTCGAGCCAATGGCGGGCCCAGCGTTCCCCGAAATGCGGCGAAGCCATCGCGCGGTCCACCATTCGCTCGTAGGCGCCTTGGGCCTGGTCGTTCTCATACAGCCTGATTTCCCCAAGCGTGGGAGGCAAGCCGGTGAGATCGAGCCAAACCCTCCGCAGCAGGGTCTGGCGGTCGGCCTCGGGCGATGGCGCCAGGCCTTCGGAGGCGAGCCGTTGCCTTAGGAACGCGTCGATTGCCGCCAGCGGAACCGCGTCACCGGGAACCTTGGGCCTCATGACGGGTTGAAAGGCCCAATGCGGCTTGGTCCGCTCGGTGTCCTGCCCCGAGGCGACAAGCCGGGTGGAATCATTCCAGCGGGCACCCTTGTCGATCCACGAGGCCAAATAGCCAGACTCCTGACTGGAGAGCGATTTGCGCGGCTTGGGGGGCATCGACAATTCAGGGTCCGTGCCCGAAACGGCGCGCATCAGCCTGCTTTCGGATGATTTTCCGGGAACGATGGCCGGACCGGAGTTGCCGCCCTTGGCAAGCCCCTCTGAGGTGTCGAGCCTCAAGCCGCCCTTGGCCTTGCCTTGGCGATGACAGGTGACACAGTTGGCCTCGAGAACCTTGGCGACGGCATTGTCCAGGGGCACGACATCGGCCCCTGCCGCCAGCATCGCAAGAATCAGGGTTGTCATGCCATCCCCCGCGTCAGGATTCTCACAACATTAACCGGGCTGATCCACATCCTCAACAACGGCTTTCCAAGACATTGATTTCGATTGAGCGCTCAAATTAATGTGAACCAACCATGGAGGGCCGGGTGATGCTGCTGTTTGCCATGCTGGTTTGCCATCAGGCGCCCTCGATGGAACCTTCCGCCGACGACATCGTCGCCAAGGCGATCGCGGCCCACGGCGGCGCTGAAGCCCTTGGAAAGGCCAGGGCCGACAAGGTTCGCCTTCGGGGAACCATGACGCTCCTCGACAAGCCCGTTCCATTCGTGGGGGAAACATCGGTCGTGCTTCCCGATCGGTTGCGGACCGTGGTGAAGGTGAATCCGGGCCCGCAGGAAACAGTCTTCACCCAACTGGTTTCACGAAACACCATCGGAATGTACATCAACGGCCAACCCCAGAAAGTGTCGGATGGCCTGGCGGCGACGCTGCGGGAAACCATGCTGATGAACCAGGCGATGCGGCTGGTTTCGCTTCGAAAGGGCAACGCGCTCAGCCCGATCCTGGTGGGTGGCGGTGCCGTGAACGGCAGGCCGGCCCGAATCTTGGGCGTTTCTCCACCGGGACTCCGGGAAATAAGGCTTTGGTTCGACAACGAAACGGGGTTGCTCGTCAAGACCGAGCATCAGGTGGGCGCCGAACCCAAGCTGGTGTTGCAGGAGGAATACTACGGCGACTTCCGCGAAATGGGCGCCTACCGGCGACCGGCGAAGGTCGTGACGATGCGGGGTGGCAAAAAGATCATGGAGGCTGAACTTGTCGAGGTCAGGTATCCTGACTCCATACCTGACAGCGAGTTTCTTGAACCCTAGGCGGGCGACTGGAGCGGTTTGTGGCGGGCGGCGATGGGTTGGTCAAGGATGAGGAATCTGGTTGGAGCTTGGCAAGGTGGCTGGAAACGCGCCACGGACTCGGCCCGCGGCGGGCGCGTGAACTGATCGCCCGAAACAAGATCACCATCGACGAGACCGTGTGCGCCGATTCGGGCAGGAAGCTCGCTCCCGGCCAAAAAATCGTGGTGCTCCCCGAAACGGCCGCGCCACAGCAGCGGTCGCCTCGTCCCAAGGGGCCCGTGTCTCCCAACCCCGAGGCCACCCGGGGCGCCCTCCGATTACTTCATCTCGACGACGACATCGTGGTGGTGGATAAACCGGCGAACATCACCACCCACCGCAACACGGCGGAACTGGCCGAAAGAAAGGAACGGGAGCGGAAGTACCTGCCGCCAACCTTGTTCGACCTGCTGAGGCGCCAGCTTTCCGATGGGCCGGGCAGTCCCATGCCAAGGCTGTGGCCGCTGCACCGGTTGGACAATGAAACAAGCGGCGTGGTGGTCTTCGCCCTCAATCCGGACGCCGCGACATTCCTGGCCAGGCAATTCAGGGAACACACGATTGGAAGGCGCTACTGGGGGCTCACCCGGGGCATCGCACAACCCGGGCGCATCGCCACGCACCTCGTTCCCGAGCGGGGAGACGGCCGGCGTGGCTCAGGCGAGCAAGGGCCGGATTCCCGCCACGCGATAACCCATGTTCGCCTCGTGCAGGCATTCGACGGGTTCAGTTGGGTGGAATGCCGGCTGGAAACCGGCCGCACGCACCAGATCCGAATCCACTTGGGAGAGGCGGGAACGCCCCTGTGCGGCGAGAAGGTGTACGACAGGCCGCTTCATGGAGCGCCGCATCCGGATGCCAGCGGTGCGCCAAGGATCGCCCTTCACGCGCGCGACCTGGAACTCACCCATCCGCGGGACGGCAAGAGGCTGGCCTGGAAATCACCATGGCCGCAGGACCTTCATCGGCTGGCGCGTTACCTAGCCCGGCAGGCTGATGCGAGCCTCATTGAGGAATCCTGAACCGGCGGCCCGACGCGCCATCAGGTTTCCGCAGCAGCAGGCTCCTGGGCGAAATCATCGAACTCCCCTTCCCAGCGCGCCATCACCACCGTGGCCAGGCAATTGCCCACCAGGTTCACGGTGGTGCGCGCCATGTCCATGATCTCGTCCACCCCGAGGATCACGGCCACCGCCTCAAGGGGCAGGTCGAAGGAAGCCAGGGTGCCCGAGAGTATCACAAGCGAAGCCCTGGGAACGGCGGCCACCCCCTTGCTGGTCAGCATGAGCGTGAGCATCATCAAAAGCTGTTGGCCCCAGGTGAGCGTGACGCCAGCCGCCTGGGCGGCGAAGACACTCGCCACGGCCAAATACAGGGTTGTGCCATCCAGGTTAAACGAATATCCCGTCGGCATCACGAACGCCACGATCCGCTTGGGAACCCCGATCGACTCCATCGCCGCCATGGCCTTGGGAAGGGCGGCTTCCGATGAGGTGGTGGAAAAGGCGATCAGCGCCGGTTCCCTTGTCGCCCGCCAGAACTTGGCGAGGGGCACCCGGGCCAAAAGGGCAACAGGCAGTAGCACCACAAGTCCGAAAAACACCAGCGCCGCGTACAGGGTGAGAATCAGAAGGGCCAAGTTCCAAAGGACCTGCACGCCGCTGTGTCCCACGGTCACGGCTATGGCGGCGCCGATGCCGACGGGAGCGTAGGCCATCACGATTCCCGTGAGCCGGAACATGACCTGGGCCAGCGCGTCGAGGGCCGGAAGTATTGCCTCGCGGGCCGGCAATGGCGCCCCAGCCAACGCCAACGCGAACAGGATCGACCAGCAGACGATCTGCAACACCTCATTGCGGGCCATGGCGTCGATGATGCTGGTCGGAACGATATGCTCCAGCACTTGTCCCCAAGTCGCCTGCTTGGCGCTGCTGGCCTGCACGGTGGCCATGGCGGATGATTCCGGGGCCTCGAGCTTGATGCCTTCGCCGGGCCTTGTGAGGTTGACCGCAACCAATCCGATCAGCAGCGCCAGCGTGGTCACGACCTCGAAATAAATGATTGACTTGAGGGCCAAACGGCCCACCCGACGCATGTCATCCCCATGCCCGGCGATCCCGATGACAAGAGTGGCGAACACCAAGGGCGCAATCAGCGATTTGATCAGCTTGAGGAAAATGCCCGAGAACGGCTTAAGGGATTGCGATGCCTCAGGCATCAGCCAGCCCAGCACTCCCCCGGCGATCATCGCCAGGAGAATCCAGTGAGTCAGGCTCAGCCTTCCAGCAATCGCTCCCATCTTCTGGGGTCTCCAAGCGCCAGCGCCGGGTTTGAGCGCCGATCAAGCGAAAGGGGAGGCCTCATGGCCTCCCCTTTCAGGTCAAACGACCGGCCGCGACCGGGCTCACTTCTTCGAGGGATTCGTGTCGGAAGTCTCGAAGGTGGTTGACTGGCTTTGGTTGATGTCCACGGCGGTCTTTTGCCCGCCGATGTCGATCGTGAGCGTGCCCTTGACTTCCATGTTCATGGAAGACTTGTCAGCGCGCCCCTTGCCGTTGTCGAAAAGCACCGAACCGGAGGCCTTGGTGCTTTCCAGTTTGGCGTTTTCAATCTTGAAGGGAAGCGAACCGGAAGCGCTGGTTCCAGGCTCGTACTTCAGGGTCGCAGCGATGCCGATCTTGTCGAGGGCGCCTTCCTTGCCCTCGTAAGTGTATTTGTAGGCGCTGGCGTAGGAACCGATGGGCCCGAGCTTAAGGGTGGTGTTGAGGTCCCAAGTGTCGCCCTTGCCAACGGCCTTGGTGGGAATCACGCGGAAGGTGGGCTCGGACATGTCGATGAAGGCCTTCTCGTCGAGGATGTTGTTGAGAAGTGGTTGCATGGCAGGATTGGCGTTGACCAACTTGGCGACGAATTGATCCTTGTCGAGAATCTTCGTGATCTTGTTTTCCTTGGTGTCCAGGAGAACGGTGAATTCGGCGCCGACGAGGGCCTTGAAGAATTCAGCCAAGGGATTTCCGGAGGTTTGGGCACCGGTGGAGTTGTACTCGATCTTGGTGCCACCAATGTCGATGGCCATGTCAACCGACTCGATCTTCTGCTTCAG
>JAGWVO010000631.1 GCA_018970845.1 Planctomycetota bacterium | reverse complement strand
ACCCCGACTTGGGCTCGCGGTCGCCGTTCTCGCGGCGGGCTTGTTGTTCGAGGCGCGCGCCTCCGACGATTTTGAAAAGCACATCCGCCCGCTGCTGGTGGAAAAGTGCCAGTCATGCCACGGGCCCGAAAAAAACAAGGGCGGCCTCAGGCTCGATTCCCGGGCCGCGATGCTCAAGGGTGGCGACACCGGCCCCGCCGTGGTTCCGGGCAAGGCGGCCGACAGCCTGCTCATCAAGGCGATCGGCTACATGGGCGAACTCAAAATGCCGCCCAAGGGCAAGCTGACCGACAGGGAGATCCGGCTTGTTTCCGCCTGGATCAACTCGGGCGCGCCTTGGCCCGATTCTGGCAACGCTTCCCAGGCGCAAACGGCATCCACGATCACCCGAAAACAGCGCGAATGGTGGGCCTTCCAACCCGTGAAGCGGCCGGAGGCGCCTCGGATTGAACCCCGGCCGGAAAATCCGATCGACGCCTTCATCCGGGCGAAGATCGACGCGGCCGGCCTGAAGCCCGCCCCGCCCGCGGACAAGCGAGCGCTCCTGAGGCGGGTCACCTTCGACCTCATCGGCATACCCCCCACCCCCGGGGAGTTGGACGACTTCCAGAAGGATGATTCGCCCGGCGCGCTTGAGAAGGTGGTCGACCGGTTGCTGGCTTCGCCCGCCCATGGCCAACGCTGGGCGCGCCACTGGCTCGATGTCGCCCGGTACGCCGACTACCACGACGGCAACCCCAAGGCGCGCAATCCGGTGTGCGAACCGCTCGAGGCGTGGCGTTACCGCGACTGGGTGGTGCACAGCCTCAACAGCGACCTCCCGTTCAACCGGTTCATCATGCAACAGATCGCCGGCGACCTGCTGGCCGGCCCCGATGGGAAACAACCATCCGCCGACGGCCTCGTCGCCACCGCCTTCCTGGTCAACGGCGCCTGGGACCGCGGAGACGCCGACAAGGAAAAGATGGTCAGCGACATGGTCGACGACCAGGTTGACACGATCGGCAAGGCGTTCATGGGCATCACCATCGGCTGCGCCCGCTGCCATGACCACAAGTTCGACCCGATCACCAACCGCGATTACTACGCGCTGGCGGGAATCTTCTACAGCACACGCATGCTGAAGGAACTGGGCGCCAAGGGGGGCGAGATCACGCTGCAGCGCCGGCCGCTGGCTTCGCGGGATATCTTGGACAAACGCGACCGCCTGCTGAAGCAGATAGCCGGGTTGAACGCCATCCTCGCCGACATGGACCGGAAGAATCCCAAGCCGGCGGCGAACGATCCCACCCGCGAAATCCTCGTGGAAACCCGGGACAGGCTCAAGGGGGAACTTCCGCCCGAACCGCCCATGGCGCTGGCCGTGAGCGAGGGGGGAGTGCCTGGCGGGTTGTTTCCCGGCATCCAGGATGTGCCGATCCACATCCGCGGAAGCTACACCCGACTGGGGCCGCTGGTGCCGCGCGGAATGCCGGCGTTCCTGTCGGGGTCCCGTGCCGGCCCCATCAAGTCGGGCAGCGGCCGGCTTGAACTGGCCGAATGGGTCGCCTCCCCGGATAATCCGCTCACAGCGAGGGTGATCGTCAACCGGATCTGGGCCTGGCACTTCGGATCGGGACTCGTACGAACCCCGAACAACTTCGGCCTGCTGTCGGAACCGCCTTCCCATCCGGAACTGCTCGACTGGCTGGCGGCGACATTCATCGCCGATGGCTGGTCGCCCAAGAAATTGCACAGGCGGATCGTCCTTTCCGAGGCCTACAGGCGCTCGTCCGCGGCGCCAACGGAGACCATGGCCCGCGATCCGGAAAACCGCTGGCTGGCACGCTTCACCCCCAGGCGCCTCGAGGCCGAGGC
>JAGWVO010000082.1 GCA_018970845.1 Planctomycetota bacterium | reverse complement strand
GTGAAGGCCGCCCTGGCCCTGCTGGGAGAATCGATCGGGCCGTGCCGGGCACCCATCGCGCCCCTCGACCCGGCGAAGAAACCCGCCATGGAAAAGGCGCTGCGCGAGGCCGGATTGACTCCCGTCGGATGATTTTGGATCCGCCTTCGGGCCCGGTGAATCGTGATGGTCTTCAACGGGGCCGCCCCGAGTCGCCGGATGGCCCGGCGCCATCGTTTGCAGTCCTGTCCCTGTCGGCGGGCGAATTGCCATACGGACAATGCCTGCAACCGCTTGAGCAGCAGTATCCTCGCTTGAGGTGGTAGTGGGCGCTGAAAACCCACCGGCCATCCTCCACATGGTAATCGACCCCCTCGACCAGCGGATGTTCGGGATGGCTCAAAGGAATTTTCCGTTGGAGGACATCAGATCGATGGAATGGCAAGTTCGTGCCGACATGGTGCCGGCCATCGCCCGCCCCGTGATATGAAACCCGCCCATGGCGACAGCTTGGGCCTCATTGCAGCGCCGCCCGGCCTTCGGCAAGTTGACGGGAGCATATTCGGCCGGCGCGCCGCGGTCCATCGGGCGGGGGGTGAATAGCGGGGTGCAGCGCGTGGGCCAGGATTTCCAGGCTGTCCACGAGGCGCGGCCCGGGCCGGCTGAAGTAGGCGTTTCCATCCGTGACAAAGACCCGGTCCGCTTGTACCGCTGGCAGGTCCGCCCAGCCGGGCCGGGAGGCGAGGCCGGGAAGGTCGACCAGCGTGCGATCCACCGAGAACCCGCAACAGGCGATGAACAGCACATCCGGACGGGCGGCGACCACCTCGTCCCACCTTATCGTCCGTGACGGCTGTCCCGGCTTCGCGATCACCTCGTCGCCCCCGGCCAAATCCACCAGTTCGGGTGTCCAGTGTCCGCAACTGAACGGCGGGTCGAGCCATTCCAGAACGACCACGCGCGGGCGCCCGGCGACCTTGCTTGAGCGTTCGGCCACCGCGTTGATCCGCATCCGCAGTCTTTGGATGGCCGTATCGGCATGAGCCGGCACACCGGCCGCATTAGCCACCGTGGCCAGCGTCTCCAGAACATCACCAATCGACATCGGTTCGAGGTTCAACACTTTCGGCCGGCCTGGCAGCGAGGCGGCGGCGGCCGCCACATCGGCCTCGGCCACGGCGCACACATCGCACAGCGCCTGGGTGATGATCAGGTCGGGGCGCAACCGTTCCATCTCGGGCATGTCCAGCGCGTAAAGGGACTTGCGGGCTTGCAGGCTCTCCCGCACCAGCGAGTCGATCTGGAGGCTGGTGGCGTCTTGGGGGATCAGCGCCCGCGTGACTTTCGGCAGCGCCGAAACGAAGTCCGGATAGTCGCATTCATGCGTGACACCCACAAGGCTGTCGCCCAGGCCGAGTTCGCACACGACCTCGGTCGCACTCGGAAGCAGGGACACGATCCGCATGTGGCACCTTGAAACGAATGGAATCCGGCCCGGGGGTCAGGGTTTTGGCCGCGGGGGCCGCGAGGCTTCATGCCATTCAAGCGGATGATCGGTCAGCAGGCCGTCAATGCCCGCGGCGGCGGCCGCCTTCCAGTTGGCCGGCTCAACGCCGGCGACGGTGACACCCGCGATGAATCCCTTCTTTCCCGCCTTGTGGACGCGCTCCATGAGCCCGGGGGTCGGGACGAAACGGAAGTAAACCCACGAGGCGTCGGCGGCCTCGAGCGCCGCGTCGAAGTCGGCCGGCGTGTTCGCGAGCGCCGCGCATGCGGCCTTGGGGCATTGTTTCATGATGTTGGCGCGCACCGCCGGCTCGCCGATCGCCCTGCCTATGAACAGGAGCCTTTCCAAGGCCCCCAGCCTTTGGGCCAAGGCCGCCACCTCGGCCTCCACATGGGCCGCCTTCAGGTCGACGGCCACGAGCACGCCCTTGCGGCGATGCGCGGCGACCAGCGCCAGCACCTCCTCCACCGTCGGCACCCTCTCCCCCTTGAACCGGGGATGGAACCAGGCGCCCGCGTCGAGTTCGCGGATGGAAGCCAGCGGCGTGTCCGCCACGCGGCCCTTGCCGTTGGTGGTTCGGTCGAGCGTGTCGTCGTGGATGCAGACAAGGGCGCCGTCCCCGGCGCGCTGGACATCGAACTCGAACCCCATCCCCAGTTCGAGGCAGGCGCGGAAATTGGCGAGGGTGTTCTCGGGGGCGTGCCTGAGGAGGCCCCGGTGCGGCACCACCTGGATTTCCTGTCCCGCCGGCAACGGGAGCATCGACAAAGCAGCTATCAAAAGAGTGATTATCATGCCAACACCGCGGGTTTCACTCGCATCAGGTGCCCCTCGTGTGCCCGTAGAGTTCGATATGCAAGCGCGGGCAAAGCCGCCAGCCCCGGCCAAGGCAGAGGCCGGCGAGCCAGGCGGAGCGATCCCGGAGTTCCGCGTTGGAGACGCCCAGGGGCATCAGCAGAACCCGCTCGGGCGGCACGGGGGGCAGGTCGTCGAGGAGGCTGTCGATCTCCACGAGGTCGGAAGGATCTTGGACCACGAACTTGAGCTGGTATTCGTGGTTGTCCATGAACCTGCGGATGACATCCGGTTGCCGGCGCGTGCCCTCATGCATGGCCAGGAACCGGCCGCCTTCGCGGTCGCGGGGAGCGCTGTTGGCCAGCTTGGGGCTGAGGCTGGCCAGGTCGCAGCGTACCGGGCGCCAGACCGTCGCCGCGGTTTCGATGGTGATGTGCCGGCCAGCGCCGGCGAGGGGGTCGAGGAGTTCGGACAGGTCGGGCGCCAGCATCGGCTCGCCCCCCGTCACCACCACATGGCGGGTGGGGTGGCGCAGCACCTCCGCGGCGACATCGGCGGCCGGGCGTTCCAGCCCCTCCGGTTCCCACGAGGTGTAGGGAGTGTCGCAGAAGCCGCAGCGAAGGTTGCAGCCCGAGGTGCGGACGAACACCGAGGGAACCCCGGCGAGGAGGCCCTCCCCCTGAAGCGAGAGGAACAGCTCGGCGATCCTCATGTGGCGGCCAGCGCCGGGTCGGTCATTCCCGCCTCCTGGAAGCCCTTGAGCCGCAGCAGGCAACTGTCGCAGGTGCCGCAGGCCTTTCCGGCGGGGGTCGGGTCGTAGCAGCTGTGGGTGAGCGAATAGTCCACGCCCATGGCGGCGCCAAGCCTGATGATGTCGGCCTTGCCCAGCCGCAAAAGCGGCGCGTGGATCCGGTAGCGGCCCTTGCCCTCCACGGCGTCGCGCGTGGCGAGGTTGGCCATCGCCTCGAACGCGGCCAGGTACTCGGGGCGGCAATCGGGATAGCCCGAATAGTCGAGCGCGTTCATCCCCGCGAAGATGTCGAAAGCCCCCAGGGTTTCCGCGTGGGCCAGGGCCAGCGACAGGAAGATCGTGTTGCGGGCGGGCACATAGGTGCTGGGAATGTCCGAAGCCATCGAATCCATGGAGCGCCCGTGGGGCACGGGGATGTCGGCGGTGAGCGCCGAGCCGCCGAACATCCGGAGATCGAGCGAAAGGGTCTTGTGCCCAGCCACGCTCAGGGAACCGGCCACGCGCGCCGCGGCGGCCAGTTCCACCTGGTGACGCTGGCCGTAGGCGATCGTGAGGGCGTGGCAGCGGTATCCCTGCGAGATGGCCAGGGCCAGCACGGTGGAGGAGTCGAGTCCCCCGCTGAGCAGCACCACCGCCGTTCGATCCTTCGCGGACATCCGCACCTTCTCCGACGCCCCCGCCTGCCTTAGTCTCAGGGTAGCAGGCGGCGCCGGTGGAGGCCCAGCCGGCCCCGGAGACCATCATGCCCCCCTTCACCACGCCCGAGCTCGATCCCACTCCGCTGTTCGACATGGTTCGAGGCAACTACATGACCGAACTGTTGGCCAGCGGGCTGGAATTGGGCCTGTTCGACGCCCTGGCCGACGGCCCGGTTCCCGAGGATGCCCTGCGGGAGAAGCTGCGCCTGGCGCCCCGCCCGTGGGCCGTGCTTTCCACCGCCATGCGAGCCCTGGGGCTCATCGAGGGGCCGCCGGGCCGACCCCAGGCCATCACTCCCATGGGACGGTTCCTGCTGCCGGGCGGCAGCCATGAGATCCGCGGTTATGTCGGCCTCACCTCCGGCCTGCCCGGCGTGAAGGCCATGATCGACCTGCTGCGGACCGACAAGCCGGTGAGCAACCGTCCCGACGAGGGAAAGGCGTTCATCTTCCGCGAGGGGATGGAATCGGCCATGGAATCGGGAGACAGCGCCCGGCGGCTGACCATGGCCCTGGCGGGCCGGGCCTTCATCTGCGCCCCCGTGCTGGCCGAGGTGCTGCCCCTTGACGGCATCGGCCACCTGGTCGACCTGGGCGGCGGAACCGGGGTGTACGGCATGGCCCTGGCGCAGCGCAACCCGGCCCTGCGCGTTACCAACCTCGACCGGCCCGAGGTGCTCAAGGTGGCTTCCGGAATCCTCTCGGAGCATGGCCCCGCCGACAGGGTGGCGATGGTTGCGGGCGACCTCTTCGGGGACTATCCCTCGTGCGACGCGGTGCTGCTGTCGAATGTGCTGCACGACTGGAACCCGGAGACCTGCATCGACATCCTTCGCCGATGCCACAAGGCGATCCGCCCCGGCGGACGGTTGTTCATCCACGATGTCTACCTCAACGACGCCCTCGACGGCCCGTTGGAGGTGGCGCTCTATTCGGCCGCGCTGTTCTCGCTCACCGAGGGGCGCGCCTACAGCGCCGGTGAGTACCGGGAGATGCTATCGGCCACCGGCTTCACGCCCGCCCGCACGATCGCCCCGACGCGGGTTCATTGCGGCGCCCTTGCGGCGGTGCGGGCCTGACAACGCCGGAGTCAGGCGACGATTTCGGAAATGACCTTCCCGTGGACATCGGTGAGCCGGCGCATGATGCCGTTGTGGTAGAACGACAGCTTCTCGTGGTCGATGCCGAGCAGGTGAAGCGCGGTGGCGTGGAGGTCGTAGGAATAGGTCGGGTTTCCGGCGGCCTGCCAGCCGAGGTCGTCGCTGGAACCGTGGGTGGTTCCGCCCTTGGTGCCGCCGCCGGCCATCCAGGCGGTGTAGGCGCCGGGGTTGTGGTCGCGGCCCCGGTTGCCACCCTGCAGGAACGGCTGCCGGCCGAATTCGGTGGCGCAAAGCACCAGCGTCTCGTCGAGGAGTCCGCGCGACTTGAGGTCGGCCAGGAGCGCCGACGCGCCGCGGTCGAGCACCCGCCCCCAGTAGCCATGGTCGCGGACCAGGTCCTCGTGCGAGTCCCAGTTGGGGCGGACCTTGCGGGCCTGGGTGTTCTCGGCGCCGCAGAACACCTGCACGAAGCGGACGCCCCGCTCCACCAGGCGGCGGGCCAGCAGGCATTGCCGGCCGAACGGGCCGATGTCCTCGTCGTCGAGCGCGTACATGGCCTTGGTGGCGGCGGTTTCCCGGTCGAGCGCCACGGCCTCCGGCGCGCTCATTTGCAGGCGGGCGGCAAGCTCGTAGCTGGCCATCCGCGCGGCCAGCCGGGTGTCGGAGGCGCGGGCCTCCGCGTGGCTGGCGTTGAGCGACCTCAGGAACGCCCGGCCCGGCGCCTCGTCGCCTTGCCTTTCCGGAGGAAACAAGTCCGCGATCGGCTCGCGGGTTCCCGAGGCCTCGACCACCGTGCCCTGGTGCACCGCCGGCAGGAACCCGGCGCCCCAGTTCAACACGCCGCCGGGGGGCAGGCCGCGGATGTCGGGCAGGACCACGAAGGCCGGCAGGTTGTCGGTCTCGCATCCCAGGCCGTAGGTGACCCAGGAGCCCATCGACGGGAAGCCGGGAAGGATGAAGCCCGAGTTCATCATGAACATCGCGGGGCCATGGAGCGCCGACTTGTTCCTCATGGAATGGATGAAGGCGATGTCGTCGACATGCCGGGCCAGGTTGGGGAACAGGTCGCTGATCGCCTTGCCGCACCGGCCGTGCCTGCGGAAGGGCCAGAAACTCCTGGCGTAGGTTCCACCCGTGCCTGCGAAGGTCTGCTTGCCCAGCTCGGCGTCGAACGCCTTGCCGTGCGATTTTTCCAGCTCGGGCTTGTGGTCGAAGGTGTCGACATGGCTCATGCCGCCGGGGCAGAAGATCTCGATCACGGCGCGGGCGCGCGGGGAGTGGTGGGGCGCCCTTGGAGCGAACGCGGAGGGTGAAGCGGAGAACCCGTCGCGTTCCAGAAGCGTGCCCAGCGCCATGGCGCCCAGCGAGCACCCGCCCTGCCGCAGCCAGCGCCTCCGGCCAAGGTTTTCAATCGACATGGCAGAACTCGCTGGCGTTGAGAAGCATCCGGCAAAGCTCGGGAAGGTCGCGGGCCCGGACAAGCGCCATCGCGGCGTCGAGTTCGGACCGCGACGGTGCGCGGGCAAACGCCAGGGCGAAGGCGCGCCCGACCTGCCCGTCGGTTGAATCACCCGCATCCCGTGACAGCCTCCGGGCGAAGTGCCGGGCCTGCCTCAGCATGAACGGATTGTTGAGCAGGGCCAGCGACTGCAGCGCCGTGGTGGTTTCCGTGCGCGAGGGGGAGAGGTTGGCCGGGTTGGGGCAATCCAGCGTGGTGAGGAACGGCTGGGGCGTCGTGCGCACGACGAACCGGTAGATGCTGCGCCTGCGCAGCGACGGGCTGTCGTCATCGATGTGCCGGTAGATGGGGGCGTAGGCCTCCTGGTAGACGAAGTCTCGGTATCCCGGGCCGAAGGGTGTGAGGTCGAGTTGCCCGCTTGTCGCCAGGACGGCGTCGCGGAGGCTTTCGGCATCCAGCCGGCGCGGGTTTTGCCTCCAGAGCAGCCGGTTGCCCGCGTCGGCCATGGCGGCCTTGGGATCTTGCGACAGGGATGATCGCTGGTAGGCCTCGCTGGCGCAAATGACGCGGTGCATCGCCTTGAGCGACCAGCGCCGCCGAACCAGCTCGCCCGCCAGCCAGTCGAGCAGTTCCGGATGGCTCGGCTTGCCTCCGCCGGCTCCGAAGTCGCTGGGAGTTCCGACAATTCCGGCTCCGAAATGATGGTGCCAGAGGCGGTTGACAATGACCCGTGTGGTGAGCGGGTTTTCAGGCTGCGCGATCCACCTGGCCAGCGCCGCGCGCCTGGCCCCGTCGCCCATGTCGCTCGTGGCCTCCAGCGGGCGGGCGCCCTTGAGGCATGAAAGCGCCCCGGGGGCCGTTTCCTCACCGGGAGCCTCGGGGTTGCCGCGCTTGAGCACCCTCACGGCCTCGGGAGGTCCGCCGTTGATGGCGTATACCATCGGGCTGGGCGCGATGGCGGAGATTTGCCGCTCGATGGCCGCCAGGGCCTCGGCAACCTCGCGCCTGTTCGCCGTCTCAGCGGCCGAGGGTCGGGCCGTCTTGGAGGGGCGCAGGCGGGCGTCACCCAGGAAGACCTGGTCGTGGCCAATGCCGCCGTCGGCCCCCTCGGTGGCCACGAGCGTGAGAAACCGCTTGTCGGGACCCAGGGTGATGTCGATGGCCAAAGGGCCGCTTGCCGGGTTGAGGCCCAGGTGCCGGTCGACTTCCACGCCATCGGCCAGCACGCGAAGGTCGGCCTTGGTGGAATTGTCGCCCGGCCGGCCGCCATATCCCGCCATGGCGGTGAACCTGAGGGTGTCGGCCTTGAGGGTCGCGCGGGCCTTGGCCAGGTCGAAGGTGATCGCGGCGTTGGCGTGCAGCCCGAGGATGTCGTGCCCCGGGCCCGAGTAGGCGGTGCCGGCGATGGATGTCGACCTTTGCTGGTTGACCGGGCCGTTCCGGATGGCATCCCAGGCGTTCGCGGATGTCTTGGGGAGCGACTTGGCCACGATGCCTGTGGAACTGACGGGAACATCGCCCCCCCCGGGGATGACGACACCGTCGACCAGGCCGCCCAGCGCCCGGTATTGGTTCGCCACGGCCCCGCTGATGAATCCGGCCTTGGTGGTCGACTTCCTGCCGGTCGCCGGATTGATACCGGCGCCTCGGGTTCCCGAGCCCAGCCCGTCGCCCCCGCCAACGGCATCGGCCAGGCTGAGGCCCTTGCCGTCGAGGCGGGCCATCGCCGCCCGCAGTTCGTGGGCCTTGGCCTGCAAGGCCTTCCTCTCGTCGTCGCGCCGCGCCTCACCCTTCGGATCCAGGGGCCTGTCGCCCCGGCGCGCGCCGCTGAAGACGGCCCACAGGCCGTAATACTCTTTCTGCGATATCGGATCGAGCTTGTGATCGTGGCAGCGCGCGCAATTGACGGTCACCCCGCATGCCGCCGCCATCACCTGCGTGACCATGTCGTCGAGATCGTCGGCGCGGGCCTGGCGCTTGAGCACGGGGCTGGGGGTTTCCGCCTGTCCGACAAAGTCCCAGGGGCCCGCGGCCAGAAATCCCGTCGCCGCCACCGCCTCGGGGTCGCCCGGGCGGAACTGGTCGCCGGCGATCTGGTCGGCCAGGAAGCGGTCGTAGGGCATGTCGGCGTTGAAGGCGCGGATCACCCAGTCGCGGTAGCGCCACGCGTTCTCCCGGCGCTGGTCGCGTTCGAAGCCGTGGGTGTCGGCGTAATGGGCGATGTCGAGCCAGTGGCGCGCCTGCCGTTCCCCGTACCGCGGCGAGTCGAGGTAACGGTCGACCAGCTTGGCGAAGGCCTGAGGATCCGCGTCGTTCACGAACGCCGTCACTTCCTCGGGTGAGGGAGGCAGGCCGAGAAGGTCGAACGACAGTCGGCGGATCAGGGAGCGCCTGTCGGCGCTCGGGGCCGGCGACAGGCCGGCGGCCTTGAGGCGGGCGTTGATGAAATGATCGACCGGGTTGCCCGCGGGTGTCGGCATGCCGGCCACGGGTTGCCAAGCCCAGTGGTCAAGCCGCGGGTCGCGTTCATCTTCCGGCCGGCCACCCTTGGCCCCCGAATCGATCCACTCGCGCAGCGCGGAGATTTCACCCGGGGTAAGCCGCGGTCCCTTGGGAGGCATCATTTCCCCGGGCTTGTCGCTGGTGACGCGCGCGATGATGGGACTTTTGCCGGCCTGGCCCGGAATGATGACGGGGCCATCCGTTCCGCCACGAAGCGCCCCGCCGGCCGAGTCGAGCCTGAGACCCGCCTTGGCCGTGCCGGCGCCATGGCACTGCGCGCACCGGGCCAGGAACACAGGCTTGGCTTGGGAGTTGAAGTCCGCGGCCATGCCGAAACGCGCCATGGCCGCAATGATGAGCAGGGCTAGCGGAAGTCTCGGCATGGCAAGGGCCCCGGGGGCGGAAATTCACCCGTGAGTTTAACTTCCGCCGGTTCTTTCCACCACCACGGCCCTTCTTCATCCTTTCATCCCTTTCGCCCTCCGCATGGTTATCCTGATGGAACCAGGATCTTTCGGGAGCGACGCATGTTGAAGCGATTCCTCGTCCTTGTCGGGCTTGTGTTGCCGGCGATCGCCCGCGCCCAAGTCCCCACCCCGGGCCATGAAAAGCCCGTCAAGCTGGCGGTGCTTCTGGTGTTCGACCAATTCCGTGGCGATTATCCGGAGCGCTGGAAGGCCCATTACGGGCCCGATGGCCTGAACCGCTTCCTGGAGCGGGGCGCCTGGTACGCCAACGCCCACTACCCCTATGCCGTCACCGTCACGGGCGCCGGGCACGCCAGCCTTGTCGCCGGGGCCAGTCCGTCGGTGCATGGGATCATCGGCAACGATTGGCGCGACCCGGTGACGGGAGCGAGCGTCTATTGCGCCACCACCGAAAGGCACCAGCGCGTTCCCCCGGCGAAGCCCGCCGCCAAGCCCCCCGCGACAACCACCACCGCGCCAATCAGGAAAGGCGCCGGTTCTCCAGAAAGGCTTCGCGCGCCCACGGTCGGCGACGCCCTCCGCCCCGATTCCCAAAGCCCCTCCAAGATCGCATCGTTTTCGCTCAAGGACCGGGGCGCCGTGCTTCCCGGCGGGCTGAACGGAAACATCGTCTACTGGTGGGACAGCGAATCGGGTGATTTCGTCACCTCCACCTACTACCGCGACCGAGTGGCCGAATGGGTGGCGGCCTTCAACGCCGCCAAGCCGGCCGACAGGTGGTTCGGCACCACCTGGAACCGGTTCCGCGCCGACCTCGACTACGACAGGCTTGCCGGGCCGGACGATGTGGTGGGCGAGGGTCTGGGAATTGTCAAGAAGCAGGGCCGCGCCTTCCCGCATCCCTTCCCCTCCGATTCAGGCAAGCCCGACAAGACTTACTACAGCGCCCTTTACAACTCCCCGTTTTCCAATGAACTGCTGGCCGACTTCGCGCTGGAGGCCGTCCGGCGAGAAAAGCTGGGCCAGAGGGATGCGCCCGACCTGTTGTGTGTGAGCTTTTCGGCCAACGATGTGGTCGGGCACATGTGGGGCCCCGACAGCCATGAGGTGCTCGACATCACCCTGCGCACCGACGCGCTGCTTTCGCGGTTCTTCAAGGAACTCGATTCGCTGGTGGGTCCGGACAACTACGGCGTGGTCCTCTCCGCCGACCATGGCGTTTGTCCGCTGCCTGAGGTGGCCAGATCCAAGGGCGCCAAGGCCGCCAGGCGCATTGATGCCGTCAAGCTCGGGCAGGGGCTCGTCTCGCATCTCCGCGAGGAATTCTCTTTGGGGGAGAAGGTTCAGCCGCTTGTCGGCCCGCTCGATGAAAACATGTACCTGAACGCGAAGGCGTTCGCCCTCGGCGACATCGCCAAGGCGAGGGAATCCGCCGCCCTGTGGCTTCGCAAGCAGGAAGGCATCGGCCGATGCTTCACGCGCGGCCAGCTTGAGTCGAATGAATCCACCGATGATGCCCTGCTGCGGCAGGCGCGGCTAAGTTTCCATCCGCGGAGTTCGGGAGACCTTCTGGTGCTGCCGGCGTATGGCTGCCTGTTCGGGGGGTCGGCGATACCGACGGGCACCTCGCACGGCACGCCCTACGAGTACGACACCCATGTTCCGCTCTTGGTGTTCGGGCCGGGCATCAAGCCGGGCAAGCGCGAGGGCAAGGTTTCGTGCCTGGCCACCGCGGCGATCATCGCGCAATTTTTGAAGATCCCGGCACCACCGGCCGCCGAGCCGGTGCCGGGGGATTTGCGGTGAGTGACGCAACGGCGCATCTACAGTTCAAATATTCCATGTTCAGGTAGGTGATGCGGAGTGACGAAGCAGACAACGCAAACAAGTGCGCATCAGGAAAATCAAAAGGTGCCCAATAGTTGGCCCACATCTCCGCGCTCACCCCAAGGTGGCACATAACCTGATAATTTTTGATTGTGTTGGTGAACCGAGGAAAACTTTTGGTGTGCCCATGGCGTAAGCCATGGGGTTCCCACTCAATCAAGCAGCACTTCAGCCCCTTCGCACCATTGCCAATCGATTTGTTAGGAATCTTTGATTTGCATTTGTCTTGCATGAGCCACCAATCCAAGTCGCCAATCGGAAGCTTGGTTCGTTATCGCATCTTCAGGGCGAACTCGTATGATTCCGAATCGATTTGTAGAACTTGTTTTTTAACCAATCCAAAAAACAGGCGAAGGCGCCGGGATTGAACCCGGCGCCTTCGCCTGTTTCCTTGCCTGTACTATCACGATGCCGGGGCGAACAAGCGGTTTTTAGGGTTCACTTCGCCAGGAAAAACGCCGCGCGAACGGGTGCCGGCATCGGGCTGTTGGCACCCTTCACCGACCTCCAGATCACCTCATTGAACGCGAGGTCGTCGGCCGCGTCCTCCTTCGACAGGTCGAACGCCAGCGACTGCTTCGCCCCCCAGGCCTGCGCCGTGTTGAGTTCCTTCAGGTTGGTTCCAGCCGGACGGGCCCTGTA
>JAGWVO010000630.1 GCA_018970845.1 Planctomycetota bacterium | reverse complement strand
CCAACGAAGTCGGTTGCGCAATCACCTGACCGACCACCATAAGCGGATGCAACATCAATGCCAGTAAGCTAATACGAACCATGAGAACCTCCGGACGCTTATCGGCCGATGGCACCGGAATGACATCCTTCTATTGTGAACTGTAGCCATGGCAGATGCAACCAAACACCGGGCTTTCGAGCCCAACCATTACCCTGGACCAACGGAAAACCATGCCCAAGCCAAGACCATTGCGAATCGGGATGCTGGGAATGGGCACCGTTGGCACGGGTGTCGCAATTCTTTTGCAAAACTCGGCAAACATTCTGTCCCATCGAGCGGGCAGGGAGTTGCAACTGGTAAAAGTGCTTGTCAAGAATCCATCCAAAAAACGCGACACGCCGATTCACGGATTCAATCTTGTCGCAAGCGTTGAAGACATCACACGAGACCCTGACATCGATGTCGTTGTCGAAGTCGTCGGAGGCACCGGCTGGGCTTTTGACGCCATGGCCGAGGCCCTATCGAACGGAAAGGATGTGGTTACCGCAAACAAGGCCGTGCTGGCCACCCGGGGAAGGGCACTATTCGATATCGCCCGCGCTCATCGGCGGTGCGTCGCTTTCGAGGCCAGTGTGGGCGGCGGAATTCCCATCATTGGCGCCATCCAGCGTGGCCTGTCCGCCAACAGGATTTTGGGAATCCAAGGCATCCTCAACGGAACGTGCAATTACATCCTCACGCGGATGACGGATGACCACCTGGATTATCCCACCGCGCTCAAAGGTGCCCAGGACCTCGGTTTCGCCGAGGCCGACCCCACGCTTGATGTCAACGGTACCGATGCCGCGCACAAACTGGCGGTGCTGGCGCACCTCGCGATGGATACCACGCTTGGCGTCGATTCCATCAGCCGCCGCGGAATCGATGAACTCGACCCGCTCGACATCCGGTTCGCCGGGGAACTGGGGTACACCATCAGGCTGCTTGCGGAAATATGGTGCGATCCGGATGGCATTATTTCCCATGTGAGCCCGGTGTTGCTGCGCAAGACAACCCCTTTGGCCCAGGTGCGCGGAGGGTTCAATGCTGTCCGTGTCATAGGCGACGCTGTCGGCGAAACCCTATTTTATGGAGCCGGTGCGGGCCGCATGCCCACCGCGAGCGCTGTTGTCAGCGACCTTGTCGAATTGGCATCCTCGCGCGACGGATTCATGGCCGCCACCGCAAGGCTGTGGGGTGATTCCCCATCCCCTACCCTGCTCCCCCAGGACAAACTGCGCTCACGCTATTACCTCAGGCTTCATGTCTTGGACAGGCCGGGAGTGATGGCTGAGGTATCCGGAGTTTTGGCCAGTCACTCGATCTCGATCGCCTCGGTGATCCAGCATGAAACCATCGACCAGCCGAATATCTCCCAAGTCCAGATGGTCATCATGACCCATTTGGCCCCCGCGGGAAAATTCCTCGACGCGGTGAGGTCGCTTGATTCCCTCGGTTGCATTCTGGCCAAGGCCGTGCACTACCCGGTTGGTGAATAGCCATGGGCGCCAAGGCTTTCGACTTCGATGGTGATTATGGCGCCAATTACGACACGTTCATCCGGCAAGTGATCCCGGGCTACGAAGCCATGCATTCGCTCTCAGGTGCCATGCTGGAGCCTGCCTGCGGACCTCGCGGAAGAGTTCTGGTTGTCGGGTGCGGCACCGGTTCGGAAATCAGAATATTAGGCAAAATCCACTCTGGTTGGGCTTTCACCGGGCTCGATCCATCCGAGGCCATGATTGCCTCGACAAGGGCCGCTCTGGAAACGAACGGAATGGGCGAAAGGGTGACCCTGATCAAGGGAACCATTTCCGAGTTGCCCAAGGCGCCGGCATTCGA
>JAGWVO010000629.1 GCA_018970845.1 Planctomycetota bacterium | reverse complement strand
CCTCAACGCGAATCGGCGCGCGTGGACCCAGGGCTCGCCCGCAAAGCCGGGCCGCGCCCTGGGCTACCCGCTGGTTCGCCCGCGGAGCGGGCTTCGGAAGGGGCGTGGCGTTGCTCGGCGCACGCCAGCCCGCCTCGGGCGTCCCCTTGGTTGGGCCGGGGTGTGCTGCCCGCGGCGTTGCGGGCGAGCCGCTGGCGTGGCCCATTCGCGCGGCGGCGAGATGGTGCGATCGTTCAACCATACCTCAACGCGAATCGGCGCGCGTGGACCCAGGGCTCGCCCGCAAAGCCGGGCCGCGCCCTGGGCTACCCGCTGGTTCGCCCGCGGAGCGGGCTTCGGAAGGGGTGTGGCGTTGCTCGGCGCACGCCAGCCCGCCTCGGGCGTCCCCTTGTTGAGCCGGGGTGAGCAGCCCGGCGTTGCGGGCAAGCCCCCGGTGTGGCCCATACGCGCGTGGTCGGAGCACCGGCCCTGAGGTGGTCGCCGCTGATCAAGACGCTTCGCTCGCACTCCCGCTCCACGTACCCATGTCTCTACGTCAATGAAAGTTCCGTGGCCTGGTCGTCAACTCGGCCATCTGTTCATCAAGGTCCTCCAGTCTCGTCACGATCACGTTGACGACCTGCCCCTGCCGCTCCACCCGGCCGTGGGCGAGCACCACCACGCCGTGCCGTGCCGCCTTGCGATGCCGCTCGAAAATGGCAGGCCGCACGATCAGGTTGGCGATTCCGGATTCGTCCTCCAGTGTCATGAAGGTGATTCCCTTGGCCGTGCCCGGCCGCTGCCGCACCAGCACGATGCCCGCCACCGACACCGTTGATCCCGTGGCGATCGAGGCGAGCCGGTCGCACCGGATCGCCCCCCGATGCGTCAGGTGCTCACGGAGGAACGAGACCGGATGGGCCTTGAGCGACAACCCCGTGGCGGCATAATCCTTCACCACGCCCAGCGATGCGGGAATCCGCGGCAGGATCGGCGGCGGTTCGGCCTGCGCCTCCATGCCGTCAAAGAGCGGCAGGTGCTCATCCCGCAACTCGCGCAGTTGCCACTGGGCCTGTTGACGCGTGAGCCCCATCGATCCGAAGGCGTCGGCATCGGCCATTCGCCGCAGCGACGGTACATCGACGCCCGAACGCCGCCAGAGGTCTCGCAGCGTGTTCGGAACACCGTGCCGCCGGATGAACCCCTCGAGCAATCGCCCCGCCGTTTCGCCCAGGCCGCTGACGAGACGAAGCCCCAGCCGGATGGCCTTGCCGCCGGCGGATGTGTCGTCGGCTTCCAGATGACAGTCCCACCCGCTGTGGGCGATGTCGATGGGCAGCGAGCGGACGCCGTGGTTCTGCGCGTCGCGGATGATCTGGGCCGGCGCGTAGAAGCCCATCGGCTGGCTGTTGAGGAGGGAGGCGGCGAACGCCGCGGGATGATGGTGCTTGAGGTAGGCCGAGGCGTAGACGATCCCCGCGAAACTGGCGGCATGCGATTCCGGGAACCCGTACTCGCTGAATCCCTTGATCTGGTCAAAGACGCGACGGGCAAAGGATTCGTCGTAGCCCGCGGCGGTCATGCCGTCGATGATCTTCTGACCGAAGCGATAGATGACGTCGCTTTTGCGTTTCCATGCCGCCATGGCGCGTCGGAGTTGGTCGGCCTCTCCGGGCGTGAATCCCGCGCAGGCGACGGCCAATGCCATGCACTGTTCCTGGAAGAGGGGAACTCCCAGCGTTCGCCCGAGCACTCGTTCCACCCGTTCGTCGGGGAACGTGACGGGTTCTTCGCCGTTGCGCCGGCGCAGGTAGGGGTGCACCATGTCGCCCTGGATGGGCCCGGGACGCACGATGGCCACCTCGATGACCAGGTCGTAGAAGCA
>JAGWVO010000081.1 GCA_018970845.1 Planctomycetota bacterium | reverse complement strand
TTCCGATCACTCAGTGGCATCATGATTCTTTCCTCGGCGCTTTGCCGGGGTGCGGATCCCGTTCCCGCCAATGTGAAAACAGACCCAATCCTGCAAGTCGGCCTTTCCGTTTCCAAGGAAGATCAACCCGGAATCATGGCCGAGATGGTGCCCTCTCCCGAATGCCTCAAGGGGATCCTGATCGAGGATCCGCCGACCTCCGTCCCGATCCATGCCAAGGAAAGGCCGGAGCGCCGTGATTCCAGCTTCCTTGATTCCCATGCCCTTTCATTCGGATTGGGTTGCGCTTCGAGCATGCTGGCTTTGGTCCTGATGGCCCGTCGCCAGTTGCCGCCCCAGGTGATCAATGTCAGCATGCCGGCAGGCCCCTCGCCGCACGCGGAAACCCAGGTCGCTGTATCGCGACCTGGAAAGACAAAAAAACGCCAAGCGAAAAAGGTTTCGTACGAAGCCGCGACGCATTTCGAGTTGGGGCCTTCCTTCGAGGAGGAAAAGGCCGGGCGGGAACAAGCGGAGGAACGAAAGGCCGAGGCCCTGCTCATGGGTTTGGTGGATGCCAATCTGGACCTGCGCGAGAAGATGAACAGCGAAAAAGCGGGCCATGCGGCGGCCTGAGCCTTGCCGCGCCCGGTAGTCGCCCCTTCCTTTGTCTACTTCCAGGCCCTGCGCAGGAAGTCGAGGAAATTGCCAGACATAAAGCCTTGGATATCCTTTTCTCCATAGCCGCGCTTGGCGAGGAGTGCGGGCAGCGCTTGAAGGTCGGCGATGGAATCGAGATCCATCGGCGTTTGCTCGGTGCCGTAACCGCCATCGAGGTCGGTGCCGATGCCGACATGACGGGAATTCCCCGCCAGTTGGCAGATATGGTCGATATGGTCGCAGATCCGCTCAATCCTTAATTGGAAATCAGACGGCTTGCTTTTGAGGTGGACCCATCCGGGAACCATCATGATGGCGTCAAACGCCATGCCAAGTACTCCGCCGCGCGAGATCACGGCCTTGATCTGCTCATCATCGAACTGCCTGTTCCAAGGCGCAAGCTTCCGGCAATTCTGGTGGCTGGCCCACAGGGGGCCGTTGAAATGGTCGAGGGCGTCCCAGAATGTCTCATCACACAGGTGGGTCACGTCAAGGATCATGCCCAGGCGGTCCATCTCCCTTAGGAGGTCGATTCCCAGCGGGGTGATCGGGCCCTCGGCATCGGTTCCATGGGCATACCTTCCTGGGCCGTAATGGGCCGGGCCGACGGCGCGCAGTCCATCGGCGTGGGAACGCTCCAGATTCCTGAGCGTGACAAGGGAGTCCGCCCCCTCAAGGCTGAGGATGTACCCGATAGGGTGTTTCACACCCTTGGCAACATTGTCATCCCATGCCTTCAAATGCCTTTCCAATTGGGCGAGGTCGCGGACCTGGGCCATCTCGCCCTGTTCCTCCATGGCCCGATACCACGCCAACTGTCCCTGGGTTTGCGCCCACGCCTGATCCGGGGAGTTCCATCCGGGCAGGCGATGAAAATAGGGCGAATACCTTCCGATCTGGGTGGCGACGCACAAGCCGATGTTTCCACGCCGCATTTCCGGCAGGCAAACCGTGTTGTTTCCACGATCGACCTTGTCCTTCATGTGCATTTCCCAGCGCCTGATCTTTTCAAGCGGCCACCTGAGGTCGCGATTCCACTCCATGGCGTTCATCGCCAAGTCGAGGTGGACATCAAAAATGAAGCATGGCCGGCTCATGGTGGCTCCCTTCGGGAAATCTGTTCACTCAACTTAGCATGCCCGAGCCTGATGGACTTCAACCACTCCGGATTCCAAAACCAAATCCAGCACGGCAACCCGGCAATAAGCATCCATGAGCACCGGGGAACATCGAGATCGGCCTGCCGGAAAATCCCTGCCTGCCAAGAGCCAAACAAGATCCTCGCTCCCAGTCATCATCAGGCTCGCTCTGGTTGGGGAAGCGTTCCTTTTTTTGTTTGAGGTTCAGACAAACCTCATCGGTGGCATCACAAAAAGCGACACGCGGCTGAAAGAAAAGGATTCAAAGGCGCATCAGAGACGGGGTTCGACCAGGGCCACGGTTGCATGGTCGGCATCCCTATCCCGTGATTTCCACGAACGCCGTTCCGAGGAGCAGGCCACATGGCAAGCCGCGCATGGTCATCCCTTTTCAAAGGTTTTCTCGCTTCAAAATCACGGCCAAGTCAACGAAAGTCCGGAAATCGCCAACTTCTGCTCGAATCAATGGAGGAAAGAACCAACCCGGCCAGCGTCAGTTTCTCCGGTGGGATCCTTTCCATCAACCTGGCGGCGGGTGAGGTGGCAACCTTCGCGACCACCTCGACCAACACCGTGTCGATCACATTCAATGCCAGCCTCACCAATGGGGGTATGGACGGATCACCGTTGGTCGTCACTTCAACCAAGACATCCGGATCCATCACCGGCAACCTGACTTCAGCGACCGCCACCACCCGCATCAGCGTGACAGGTTCCGGCGGCGCCGGCGATAATGTGGTGTTCACCGCCTATGATGCCCCCGCCGCGGCGCTGGATTTTGATGCCAACCTCAGCCTTTTGGACATCAATGGGAATGTCACTTGCGCAAGCCTGGCCTGCTCCACGGTCTCCAACCTCGGCGGGAATGTGATCACCACAGGAGTCCAGGCCTATGGTGGAGCCTCGACGCTGACATCAACCGTCTCGCTCAATTCCAACGGCAACGCCATCCAATTTGGATCCACACTTGCGGGCGGATCCAACAATCTCACGCTGGCATCCGGCATTGGGATGGGAGCCGTTGACTTCATCGGAAGCGTGAGCAACCTGGGCAGTGGCACCGGCGCGGCATTGACAGTGGCCGCCGGCGTCACCGGGCAGGTTCATTTCAATTCAACCTTGGCGGGCAACTCGGGAATCGTTTCCAGTGGCGGTTCGAATGTCCGTTTCGACGGGAATGTCTCGCTGGGAAATGGCACCACGGCAACCAGCCTGGGGGGAATTTCCCTGTTCAATGGGGTCGCGTTCAGCGGATTTGACGGACTTGACTTCGGGACGCTCCAACTGGCCACCGCGGCAAGTTCATTGAACTCCAATGGATCCGCCATTCAGGTTGGATCCCTCTCGGGATCCCAAAACTTGACGCTGGCCGCCGGAATCGGCGCTGGCACGACCACGGTCAGCGGCCTTGTCAGCAACCTCGGTTCCGGAATCGGAGCCGCCTTGACGGTGTCATCGGGAGTGACGGGACTTGTCCGATTCCAATCCATGGTCGGCGCCAATTCAGGAATCTCCGCCACTGGCGGTTCCAGCCTGCGCTTTGACGACGATGTCACCCTCGGCAACGGCGACACCGCGACAAGCCTAGCCGGTAATGTGCAACTGGATGGTCTTTCACTTTCCGGGTTCGACGGCATCTCCATGAATGCCGTCACGCTGTCAGGGGCGGGCGTCACATTCAATTCCAATGGCGGCGCCATTCAATTGGGAACCCTGACTGGCGCGCAAAACCTGTCATTGGCTGCCGGAATCGGTTCCGGAGCCACCACGGTGACGGGCACCGTCACCAACCTGGGATCGGGAACGGGCGCCGCTCTCTCCGTGGCATCGGGGGTCACCGGCCTGGTCTGGTTCCAGAACACCCTTGGCGCCAATTCAGGCCTGGTTGCCGCCGCGGGAACCCAATGTCAGATCGATGGAAACACCACCCTGGGAAATGGTGATACCGCCTCCAGCTTTTCGGGAACCCTGACCCTGGATGGCCTCAGCCTCAATGCGTTCGACGGAATCACAGTGAACTCGGCAATCCTTTCCACAGCCGCGGTTTCCTTGCAATCCACGGCAGGCAACATCAGCCTGGGGAACATCAACGGCGCGCAAGCCCTTACCCTCGACTCTGGAAGCGCGAACGACACGCTGGTTCTGGGGATGGTCGGAAACCTTGCCGCGCCCACCGGGCTGACCATAGCCAACGCTTCAACGGCTTACTTCTACGACAAGGTGACCGTCGGAGGCCCGATTCTCATCAACAACGCTACTTTGAATGTGGCTTTTGGTGAAACAGTGCTCGCCTCATCCATCACCAGCCTGGCCACGGCCAACAATTATTCGGTGAGCATGACAGGATCGGGAACCATTATCACGGGCGCGACCCTTCTTTCCAACACAGGCTCCGTGGTGATCGGCAATTCAACATCGGACATGTTGCTTTTTGGCGGCGGACTGGATGTGAGCGCCCTCACTCCGGGATATGCCAGTTCCATCGCCGGATTCATCGGCAGTTCAGCCGCCCCCATTCATCTCGACCGCGTTCTCCTCTCTGCGGACGCCACCCTGGACACCACCAATGCGGGCGCCTCGCCGGCGGGGGCATCGCTGAGCCTGACCGGTGGTGTCACCCTCGCGGGCAACACGCTGACAACAAGGACTGGATTGGCCGGCGCCACCGATCTCACGGGAATCCTGAACCTCGGAGGCGGGCAGGTTGTATCAGAAACAGGAAACATCAATCTCGGCACATCATTGGCGGGCGCCACCATCACGATGACCGGCGACATTCTGGTGCAGGCCAAGGGAGGCAACATCACCGTGGGTGCCCTCACAACCATCGCCGGGGGCGGCAACAGCCTGACGCTTCGATCGGACAACATCTTCATCAATTCCGGGCCGGGAAGCATCTCAGGGTTGACAACGGTCGCGCTCGAACCGTTCACGATGAACAGAAGCATCTTTTTGGGTTCCGCCACTTCCAGTCCCGCACCCGGCTTGAAGATCAGCCAATCGATGATCAACGCCATAAGCGCTTCAGGCCTTGTGATCGGCCAGTCGGGTGATTCCGGATTGGTGACAGTGGGCAATTCCGCCAGCGCGTCGCCCCTGACCATTGTTGCCAACGGGGGAGGGGGCAAGGTGCAGGTGACCGGCCCCCTTGTTTCCACGGCGATGACCGGCGTCGGAGTCACCATTCTCGGTTCAGGCGCCACGACCGTGTTGGGAGCCAACATCGTCACGGCGGGAACGCCCGTGGTGATCAACGATGCCGTCCAGGTTGACGCGAATGTCACGATCGACACGACGGCCACGGGTGCCGTTCCCGCGGGCGCGAACATCGACATCACCGGCGGCGCGGCCGGGATCTTCGCCACGAGCGGCAAAACCTACGGCCTCATCGTCACCGGTGGAACCGCCGGTGTCATCACGCTTGGGGCGCTCAAGGGTTTCGGCACGGGCGGAACCGGCTCCCTGGTGACCGGCCTCATGGTGACCGGCGCGTCAACCGTGTTGCCCACGCAGAACCTGCTGGATGGCGCCGTGAGCGTCTCCGCCGCGGCCATCAGCGTTGGCGCCGATCTCACGGCTGGCGCGGGCCTTTCCATCACGGGAGCATTGGCCCTCACAGGGAACAGCGTGCTTACGGGAGACGGGGTGACAATCAATGGCGGCATCAATGCCGACAATCACAACCTGTCCCTTGACGGCATGTCGGGCATGGCTGGCAGCGGCCCCATCAGCGTGAGCGGGGCGATCACCAACGCCGCGGCCTTGGCCGTGCTTGATTCCACCGGAGCGGTGTTTGGTGGCGCGGTCACGGCGCTAAGCGCGCAAATCAACGGAACGAACACCGGCACGATCGTGTTCGCCGACAACCTGAACATCGCGGGCGGGATTTCGGCCGCCGCAGGAGCCTATGCCCTCTCCATTTTCGGAACGAGCAACACCATTGGAGGACCGGTTTCATTCGGCAACACGGGTCCAGTTTCCATAGGCAACAACGACGGCGACGGCACCACCATTGGCTCGGGCTTGGCGCGGCTCACCCAAACCAACCTCCAGGGAACAATCAAGCTCGGAGGATCATCTACCCTCGGACTCGTGAATGCGACAACGCCGGGAGGCAAGCTTGACATCACCGCGGACAGCCTGAACATCGGATACAACAATGCCGGCAACGCCTTCGGCCCGCTAATCATCACGGCTTCCAACGCCGTGAACCTGACGGGAGGAGCCTTGGCTTCCGCGACCCTGAATGTCAATGCCGGATCCCTTGGGCAATCTGGCGGGACACTCGCCGTCGTGGGTAGCTCAAGCCTTTCGTGCGCGGGAACCATCCATTTGCCGGATGCCAATAGTTTTGGCGGCGACCTGGCTTTCACCGGTTCCAATGTCACCATCCGCGACACGACTAGCCTGTCCCTGTCGGGAGCGGGCGCGGCCACGGGCAACCTCGTCCTGTCGTCTCCGCTCGGAATCAGCCAGAGCGGAGGTTCCCTGACGGTTTCCGGAAGCGCGGTCCTTACAACTCCGGGAGCGAGCATCTCGCTCGACAAGGCCAACAATTTCGCATCGGTGGGCATCACATCGGCCGCAAACGCCACGATCAATGACATCAACGCCCTTGTGCTTGATTCCATCACTCTTGGCGGATCCCTGCTGGTGACCACTGGTGGTGCCGTCACGCAATCGGCAGCGCTCAGCGTCGCGGGGTTAACCACGATCAACGCTCCCATTTCAGGGAACATGACGCTCGGACTAGCCAACAACCTTGGTGGTGGAATCACTTTCACCGGCAAGGATGTCATCCTCAACAATGCCACCTCCCTGACACTCAGCGGGCCAAGCCTGGCAAACGGCAACCTGACGGTTTCGGCAACCGGCGCTCTCAATGGCATAGGCGGCCTGATCACGGTTGGCGGCAACGCGGGTTTCACTGGGGTGAACATTGGCCTCGCCAACCTGAATGTCGCCGGCACCCTCGCCATCAGCACCGGCGGCAATGCCACGATTCTCAACAACCTGGCCCTGTCCCTCGCCGCAAGTTCCATCAGCGGGACTCTAAACGCGGGCGCCATCACCGGGAATATCACCGACACCGCGCTGGTCACCATCGGCGGCAACGGCAACTTCACCACTTACCAGGCGGATGCGGACATTTTCCTCGACCAAACCATCGTCACGGGGTCGATCATCCTCAGCACGACGGGAACCACGGGTGATTCCACTTACGCGACTGGCGCCCCAATCAATCTGGCTGGCGGGGCGGTCGCTGGCTCGCTCACCCTGTTCAGCACCTCCACCATCTCGCAATCGGCGCCATTCAGCGCGACCGGCGCCATTGACCTGACTGGAACCGACATCACCCTTGCCAATCCCGGCAACTCCTTCACGGGCCCGGTGACCTTCTCAGCCAATAGTGTTAGCCTTGCGGACTTGACCAACATGCCGGTTGGCGCAGGCACAGCGATGGGGAACCTGACGCTCAGCGCTCCATCCATCACCCAATCAGGCACGCTTGCCGTGGCGGGCACAACCACGCTCTCAACCTCCAAGTCCGACATCATCCTCAACGATTCGGCCAACACCTTCGGTGGGGCGGTAGCCATCAATTCCGCCGGTGGGGCCACCATCAACGCCTCGACCGCGCTCCTATTCACCAACTCAAGCGTGGGCGGAAATTTCGCCTCGACCTCCATGGGCATCGACCAGGTCCTCGGCTCAAGCCTTTTTGTGGCAGGCTCGTCAACCCTGGCCGCGGCCTCCGGTGCGGACATCCTGCTTGACAACGCCGGCAATGACTTCGTCGGCCCGGTCGGCTTCGGCGCCCGCGATGTCCGCCTCACCGATGCCAACAATTTGGTGCTTGGGCCGGGCAAGGCATCGGGCACGCTTCAGGTTCAATCGGTTGGCATCGGGCAAGGTGGCGCCATCTCGATAGCGGGTTCCACATCGTTGATTTCGTCGGGCGGGGATATCTCACTTGCCGATCCGATGAATGTTTTCACCGGGTCCGTTACCTTCACGGGCAAGAACACGGCACTGGCGGCCTCCAATTCCCTCGAGATCGCCATGGGTACCGCTGTTGGAACCTTGTCGCTTTCCGGCCTGAGCCTTTCGCAAACCGGAACGATCGCCGCGACGGGGGCATCAAGCCTCGCGGCCAATGCCGGAGACATTGTCTTCATGCTTGCCAACACCTTTGGAGGTCCTGTCGGCCTCTCGGCAACAAACGCGAGCCTCAACAACATCGTGGCCACCAGCTTGAACGCGGGAACCATCAGCGGCACCATGGAACTGACATCCGGCGGGACGGTCAGCCAGGCGGCGGGGGCCTTGGCTGTATCAGGGGCGACGACCGTCAACGCCGCTGGTTTCGATATCAGCCTTGGTTCACCCGCCAACGCGCTGGCGGGCGGCTTCAACTTCCAAGGCCGGGATGTGTCGGTCACCAACACCCTCGACCTGGCCCTGGCTGGCATCGCGACTGGCAATCTCTCCGCCGACGCCGCGGGAGACATTTCCGACTCGATGCCCGTTTCGGCGGGCGGAACAGCCTCGTTCAACGCCACGGGTACCGGCCATGGCATTCTGGTTGATCAGCTTTCAGCCTTGGGCCTGATCACCGCCGGCACGGCGGACGGGAATGCCGCCATAGTCAATTCAGGGAGTATTTCATTTGCCGGCACGGTTGCCGGACTTTTTTCCCTTTCAGCGCTTTCAGGTGGCATCAGCGATGGCGGCCCTGTTTCCGCGACGGGAGGACTCGAGATCACCGCCCCGGGCGCTTCTTCCCTCGCACAGGCACTGGCAGGCCCCGGCGGGCTCACATTCAACGGAACCGGCACGCTTGCCGTCTCCGGAGCCAATACCTTCACGGGCGACACCAACATCAACGCTGGCACACTGGTTCTCACCGGTTCGCTCGCCAAGAGCGATGTCATCGTGGCGGGAGGAACCCTTCGGGGCACGGGCGACATGGCCAGCCTCAGCGCCAAGGGCGGCACGGTGAGACCCGGCCAAAGCGCCGGCAGTTTCCTCTCCTCCGGGCCGGCCAACCTGGGCGCGGGCAATAACTATGTGGTTGAGGTCAATGGAACCGTTCCAGGAACTGGTTACAGTCAAATTGTTTCAGATGGGGTCACGCTGGCCGGAACCCTTGGACTGGTCCAGACCGTTCCCTTCACGCCGATGATCGGCAGCCATTACACCATCATCGATAACACCGGCGCGCTTCCCGTCTCCGGCACCTTCGCCGGCCTGCCCGAAGGCTCGACGGTGAACCTGGGAAGCCAAAGGTTCATCATCACCTACCAAGGCGGAACGGGCGCCAACGATGTGGTGCTGACCGCCATCAACACCGTGCCCGCGCCGACCGGTCCGGTCATCACCGCGCCGTTTTCCCTTGCCCGGGGTGTCATGGTCTCCGCCACCACCGGACTTGTTCAACTGGGTACCACAGGCGGAGTCTTCCGCCAGTTCAGGCCGTTTGCCGGCTATGTCGGTTTGGTGGATGTCGACACGGTTGACCGGACGGGCGATGGCAAGGCGGACGCGCTGGTTGTTTCCATGGCATCCACTGGCAGCGCGGGAACGATGATGGTGATCGATGCCGCCACCGGTCGGCAGGCGTACAGGTTCAATGTCTTCCCGGGTTTCATGGGCGGCGCCAGGGTTTCGGCCGGAATCGCCGATTTGGGCGGAACGCTGCGCTCGCTGATCGTGGCGGGCGCCGGTCCAGGAGCCAATCCTGCCGTGAAGGTTTATGACAGCGTCTATGGAACGGTTCTCCGCCAGTTCAACGCATTTGGAACCAGCTACAGGGGTGGAGTCGATTTGGCGCTTTCCAACCCCGACAGCCTCGGGAAAAGCATCCTGGCCGTGGGATCCCTCGTGAACGCTAATGTGCGGGTGTTCGATCTCAATAACACGGCCGCGCCGCTTTATGCCTTCCGGGCCTTTTCGACACCGATGTCTTCGTTCAGCATCCGTGTGGGGGATATCAATGGCGACGGCTTCAACGAGATCATCGGTGGAGTGGGGTCGGGAATCTTGCCCCTGCTTCGCGTGTTCCAACCCAACGGCACCCTTTTGAAGCAAATCCAACCGTTCACCTCTTCCTATTCCGGAGGCGTGAACATTGGCCTGGGCGACATCGACAACGACGGCACGCTGGAAATCATCGCCGGAGCGGCCCAGGGAACCCGGGGATTGGTCAAGGCCTACAAGGCCAATGGAGCAGTCGTTTACAGCAACTTCATTTCACCCGTGATCACATCCCTCACCCTGGGAACCAACCTGACGATCATTTCGTGAAACGCCAGATTATGGAGATTCTTGGGAAGCCCTCGCGGCAGATCAATTTTTCCATGAACCCGTCTATGGGCCTGCCGATTCCGATCCCATCGGAACGATGATATGAGCCGGCGGGGCTTGCGGATTCTTTCGGGCCCCCACCTCGCCCCGGGCTTTTGCCGGGGCGATTGTGTTTGCAAAAATTTCCCGACCTGTTTGCAAATCCTGAAATCCCGACCTAGGTTCTTGTGCCCATATCGATGGCCGGAGTCGGAACATGATCACAAGGCGCGGAATGATTGGCGGGGCCGTGACGGCCATGGCGTCGGCTCGGCATTTGAAAGCGGCCAATGCGCCCTTGGATATCGTCGTCATCGGCGGGGGCATCGCGGGAGTGGCTGCCGCCTCACAACTCGCCGCCCAAGGGCACCAGGTGGTGATGCTGGAAGCCAGGTCCCGCCTGGGAGGCCGCATCAATACCGACCGCTCATTTGCCATGCCCATCGATCTGGGAGCCTCATGGATTCATGGCCCTTCACAAGCCAATCCGCTGGTGGCGTTGGCCTCGAGGGCGGGCCTCACCACGGCGGTCACACCGGATGACCTCGTGCGAGTATATGCCGCAACGGGCGCTCCCCTTCCCTATTCCGCGGTGGATCCCAAGGAGGCCACCTATGACAGGCTCACCAACCGGGCCAGGTCGACGGCTGCGCGGACCGGCCGCGATATGTCGTTCCAACAAGCCATGACAGCCCAACTAGGCACCCTTTTCAACGACCCAGTCATGCGATATTTCGGCGCCGCATGGACCGAATTCGACACCGGCGCCCCCCTTGACCAGCTTTCCGCCCTTCAGGGCATGGAGGATGAGGAGTTCGGCGGCAGCGATGTCATTGTCACCAACGGTTACGACCGACTGCTTCAGCCATTGGTGAACGGATACGAGATCCGCACCGGCTCCCCCGTGAATTCCATCAGCCAAACAGCCAGCGATATCACGGTGGAATACCAAGGTGGCACCATCACCGCCGATGCCGTGGTCCTCACGGTTCCCTTGGGGGTCCTGAAAGCCGGATCGATCCGGTTTTCCCCGGGACTCGCCTCCACCAAGCTTGCCGCCATCAACCGCGTCGGATTCGGCACCGTGAACAAGGTTATTCTGGAATTCACCCAGTCCACCTGGCCCGCCGGAATGCAGTACTTCGGTTTTTGCAGGGCCGTTGGAGCGGCCGGACGCGCCTGTTACGCCTTGAATGTCAAGAAACTCAACAATCGGGCCAATATCCTCGTCGTGATATACACGGGTGGCGAGGCGCTGCGGTTGGAATCCCTTTCCGACCCCCAGGCGACGCAGGATGCGCTCACAGCTATCCGCCCCATTTTGGGGGCGACTCCTCCAGCCCTCAAATCCTCACGAGTGACCCGTTGGAGGAGCGAGCCCTACACGAAAGGCTCCTACAGCTTTGCCTCGGTGGGAACCAAGGCCTCGGATTTCGACACCATCGCCCGCCCTCAGGGCCGACTCTATTTCGCAGGCGAGCACACCAATGGCACCTACCGGGGGACGGTTCATGGCGCGTACCTCAGCGGCCGCCGCGCCGCCGATGAACTTGTGCTGGCGCTCACCTGAAATGCCACGGGCAAAAACTTGCGTGTCACGATCTTGTGATTGTGGAAGAATGACATCGTTCTTTCCGGTAATGGCGCGCTTCCAATCAACCAGCTTCAAAT
>JAGWVO010000628.1 GCA_018970845.1 Planctomycetota bacterium | reverse complement strand
TCTCGCCCATCATCACCACGAGTGTCTCGGAAAGCATTCCCCTTTCGGCCAGGTCGGAGACAAGGGCGCTGAAGGCCATGTCGGCATGGGGCATCAGGTCCTTCTCAAGGCTCGGGAAGCAGGTGAAGTGGGTGTCCCAACTGCCATGGTCCACGCCAACGAACCGGCAGCCCGCCTCGACCAGCCTGCGGGCCAGCAGGGAGCATTGGCCGAGCGAGGTGCGGCCGTAGGCGTCGCGCGTGGAGTCCTTCTCACGGGACAGGTCGAAGGCCTGCCGCGCCGCGGGGGAGGAAACCAGTTCCCTCGCCTTTTCCTGGTAGGTGCCCAGGGTGGCGGGCAACCCGGCCAGGGGAGCGGCGGGCTGGATCTTTCCCAGCAGTTCCAACCGCCTTCGCCGGCGCGATTCGGGAAGGCTGCCGTCCGGCTTGAGGTCCTTCACCTCGAAGTCGGGTTGGACGGGATCCGACTCGATCACGAACGGGGCGTGCTCCGCGCCATAGAAACCCGGCCCACCCGCCGTCAGCGGATGCGGCATGTTCACATAAGGCGGAACACCGCCCCGGCCCCCGAGTTCCCGGGAGATCACCGAACCGATCGACGGATACACCTCGTTGACCGGAACGCGCGAGTTGGCGCCGTCGGCGAACGCGGCCCGCTGCCCGGTCCAGACATAGTGGGAACCGGTCGTGTGGCCGTTGTCGTTGTGGCTGTGGCTTCTCAGGATGGTGAACTTGTCGGCGATGCGGGCGCTGCGATGGCAATGTTCGCCCACCATCGTTCCCGGAACCGTCGTGGCGATCGGCTTGTAGGGGCCGCGGATCTCCGAGGGCGCCTCCGGCTTGAGGTCCCACATGTCGATCGTCGAGGGGCCGCCCTGGAGGTACAGGAAGATGCACGACTTGGCCTTGGGCTCGGCTCCCGTGGACGCCTCGGCGCGCATCCGCATCAGCCCGGGCAGGCTCAGCCACGGGATCAGGCCCGTGCCGCCCAGCCGCAGCATCCGGCGCCGGCTGGGGGCGGCCATTCCGGGGCAGGCGGCGCGGGCGATTTCACCATGATCCATGACGAATCCTCCGGTGTCTCAATGGTTGCAGATGAATTCGCGGGTATTGAGGATCGCCCACAGGGCATCCTCGAGGCCTTCGCGGCGGGCCGTGGCGCCCTCGCCGATCAACCCGGCGACCGCCCGCCTTTCCTCATCGGTGGGGAAGCGCGACAGGCAGGCCAGGTAGATCTCGTCGGCGAGCTCACCGGGCGACAGGCCGGTTTTGGCCAACCGCGCCGCGGTCCCGCCGGCCGACCTGAGCTTGGCGTTGATCTCGGGCGCGTTCATCAGGTGGAGCGCCTGGCTGATGCTCGGGGCGTCGCCACGCTCGCACGAGCAAACCGTGGCGCGCACGGGCCTGCCGAACACCTGCAGGAAATACGAGGGCATCCGGTTGTCCCACAGCCTGATCGCGCGCGTGCCCGCGGGCAGGCCGTTGAAATCCTCGGCCACGCCTGTCGCCTGGCTGACGGCGTCGAGCAGCACCTCGGCCGGAAGCAACCGGTGCGTCGCGCCCTCGAAGTTGGCGCCCCCGGCGCCCGGCGCCTGCGCCGATTGGTACACCCTCGACATCATGATCAGCTTGGCCAGGGCCTTGAGGTCGTGGCCCGATTCGCGGAACCGCCGCGCCAGCGCTTCCATCAACTCGTCGTTGGCCGACGGGTTGGTCGTGCGCAGGTCGTCGACGGGGTCGACGAGGCCCCGCCCGAAGTAGCGGGCCCAGACCCGGTTCACCGCGGCCTTGGCGAAGAACGGGTTGGCGGGCGCCGTCATCCAGGCGGCGAACTCCTCGCGCCTGAGTAGCGGATCGCCCTCCATGGGCGG